>NZ_JAPCJA010000030.1:0-57016 GCF_027707745.1 Aeromonas sp. QDB23 | reverse complement strand
AGAGCCGGCTGGAATGACGACTATCGGGCTCAGTTATTCTTTGGTTAAAATATCAACAAAGTGTGCTCCCGCCCTGACCTCATAGCGGGTGGCGGCCACTTGCAGCGGATGCCCCTCGATCACGCTGAGCACCGCCACCTCGACCGTCGCCGGACGTGGCAACGCTTGCGGGAAATGCACCTCGCCCCTGAGTTGCTGTAGCGATGGCTTCGACGCCGGGGTGGTAACACAACCGGCCAGCATGGCCAACAGCATCAGCGCCAGCAGACCTCTCATAACACCCGGATCCGCCGTTCGCTCAGCGGGGTGTGCTCACCCTGTTGCAGTCGCTGCAGCGCCAGCTCCTGCACCTGATTGAGGGTAATGGAGCGTCGCAGCAGTGCCGACAGGGGGATCTGGCTTGCACTGGCTGACCCTGTGCTCATGGTTCTGCCAGCAAATGCACCCGCCTTGCCCGGCTCTGCCCCATGCAGGGCCAGTGCGCCTTGTGATTCCTGAATCTTCATGGTTATACCCGCACTCCCATCACCTGATCACTGCTGCCTGCGTCCCGAGTGGCGGGTTGCAGCAACTCCTGCCAGAACTCGGCATGCTCCAGCATGCTGGCGAGGCTCTCTTCAAGGTATGCCAGAGTCAACCGGCTTGCCGTCATCTGGCGATAGAGTTGCACCGTCAGGCTCTCTTCATCGAAACCGAAGTGAAGATTGAACTGATACCAGTGACGATTGAAGCTGGCCAGCTGACGAAAGATCCCCTCGCCGACCTGATGCAGCTCGGCCACGTCGGCCTGCAACACCAGCTGATCGCGCTCCGGTACCAGGATCAGGCTGAGTTGCAACTGCTCGTCAAAACAGAGCGCCGCAACCCCCTCCTGATTCAGGGTCAGGGCTGGCAAACCATATTTGGTGGCAAATTCAGTGAGCAGTCGATTGGTGATGACAGTTACATCCATGATTTCCTCCAGCAGAGAGGAGGAGATGTTAGCCTGCCACGGCAATGGGGGCTGTCACTCAAGGGCGCCACTTTTAAGAAAAATGGCCGGAAAAACAAAAAGGCGCCCGAACGGGCGCCTTGCATGGGATGGCGTTTACGCAACGCCGAATGCCGCTTTCCAGGCCTGATTCTGGCTCTGGGCGTACTGCTGCATCATTTGCAACACGTCTTTCATAAAGTTGACATTGAAGGACATATTGTCCTCAATCTTCTGCTTCTCGGCCTGGCTGATGCTCGCCTTGACTTCATCTTCCTTGGCATCTGCCTGACTCTTCCCTTGCGATACCTGCACTGCCGAGTTGCCCATTTGTCCTCCAGACTGGAGCACGGTATTGAAAACCTGCTGACGGCTGTTATTGGCCTCAAATTTCTTGTTCAGGGTTTGCAGGGCCGCCTTGTCGACCTTGATCCTGGCAGTCAAATCCTGCCCCGCATCCCCCATTTCAAGGCCCGCCGTCTTCTTGATATCAGCGACCTGCTTCAGCTCTTTTTGCCGCCCGGCGATATTGGCGTTAAGCGCCTTGTCCTGTTTGATCGCCTTGCCCGACTTGCTCAAGGAGAAGCCCCCCATGATGGCGGACACTCCCGCCATCACACCGGACACCACCGCCATGGCGATCATCAGCTTGGCGCCATGGCGCATCTCCTCGACCTGTGCTTTCTGATGGGTGATAACCAGCTTGTTCTCGGTATCCCGCTGGACCAGACCCATTTCACGCGCCTGCCGGGCCAGCTTGAACAGCAGTGACATCATATCCATCACGCTTTCCAGCTGCTCGAGCATCTGCGGTACCTCCTTGGTATCGAACGGGATGACCGGACGGGACAGCACGGGGAGACCATTCCGGGCAGCCCCCGGCAGGCCAGTTGAACCACCCGCTTCATGGGCGGTTATCAGGTTGCCTGTCTGCCCCTCTCCGACTCTCGCCTCCGGCAACAGGGGCACATGGTTCACGCTATTGGTGTAGTTATTGTCAATCATGGTCGGTACTCCTTAGATAGCGGCGGGTCTGCGGGCCAGGTTGTTCATCATGTCGCCTTTGGCGTTGAGCATCTGGAAGATCATCTCCATGGTCTGCTGGAACGCCTCGATGATCTGGGCGATCGCCTCTTTGAGTTTGTCGATAACGCCCTGCAGCGCGGTCATCTCCTGACGGTTTTCCAGTAGCTCAGCCTGCTTGTCCAGTGACTTGGCCTGGTAGGCATTGTCGACCACCTTGGTCACCCCACTGCCCACATCGACGATCATATCCGCCGCCTGGGTACCCACCTTGGCGACTTTCGCAATGGTGCTCGCCGTGCTTCCCCCCAGCCTGGTCGAGATATCTGCGGCTTTCAGATAAGCCTTGGCGGAGTTCTGGATAAGCTTGAGGCCAATCTCACTCGTCCCCTTACCCGCCATCTTGAATCCCATTTTTACGCCCAGCTTGGCGAGCCCCTTGACGGCACCGGCCCCAAAAGTGACCACGGCTGAGGCCACCGCGAGAATCGCTTCGACCGCTGTCAATATTGGGCCCAGCTTATCCATCACCTCCTTGGAGATAAGGCCATCCGCGGCCGCCTGCTGCACCGCCATATTCACCACCCCGACCGTGCCGGCTGCAATCATGAGCGCACCTGCCGCAGCACCTACACCGGTCGCCACCATGATGGCGCCGATGATGATGGATGCAATCGCACTGATCCAGCCGAAGATCTTGCTGGCCAGACCGGACTTTTTGGCCTTCTGGGCACTCTCTTCCGCCTCTTTGAGCTTCTCCTGGTTCTCGCCGATCTTCTTCTCGTTCAGCTCACGGGCACGCTTGAGATCTGCCAGTTTCAACCTGATCTGGGTCTTCTCCAGATCGCTGGTCAACTTGCCCAGCTCAATCTCGAAGGATTCGGGTGACGTAAAGGCTGCCGTCACCAGAGCGCTGGTACGCGGCAGGAGCAAGCTGGTGTTCTGCCTGACCGATGCCAGCAGCCGTTCAATGTCGGCCACCTGTTTCGCACCGGGCTGACCATTGCTCACGGCAAGAGGGGCATTCAAGGCCACGCCTGACTTGCGAAGTTGCCCGGTAATTTGCGCTGTTGCGGCATCGAGCCGTGTCTCACTGCGTGGGTGGGTAACGGGCGTCAGGCCCGCAACGTCACCGGTGTTTCCCAGCGGGGAAACGGGTCTTTCATTGCTGATCGGGTTCATCTTGCTGATCCCTTCTGAGTGCGATGGCTTCCAACATGACCTTGGCGCTTGCCGCCAGGTCGACCTGCGACGGATCTGTCTCCGCCAGCAGGTGGGCCGAGTGGAAGCCACTCTCGGCCCCGTTCAAATCACCTTGTTGCAGCCGGCATTCGGCGGCATGAAACGGGAAACGGGGGTCGTTCAGATCGAGCATGGCGCCAAAGCTGTAGCTCTGAACTGCCGTCTCGAATTCACCCATCGCCTGACGACAGGCCCCCAGCCCGAGGAAATAGCGCGGCTCGTAGTGATCCAGCATGCAGAGGGCCTGGAAGATCTTGTGGGCATCCTGCCACTTGCCGGCCTGATACTGGCCAAACGCCAGGGCATAGAGCTGCTCCAGGGTGTCGCCAGAGATATCCTGCAGCATGGCCAGGGTGCCGCCATCCGCCATAAAGGCCTCAAGCTCGGCTTCATATTCCGGAGTCAGGGTGGTGTCGGTCTGCATGATCTCTCCTTAAATTGCGCCAAGAATGTCGCGCATGATGCTGTCGTATTTCTGGATAAAGCGGTTGAGTGCCTCGATGGCGGCGTTGTAGCGCGAGCTGACGTCATTGAGACGGGTGGTCTTCTCGCTCACCTGATCATTGAGCGGACGGGCACGGTCACCCACACTGGTGGAGAAGTTGCCAAGCTTGTTGTTGTCCTTGTCATAGCTGTAGCTGGCTTCGATATTTTTCATCGCGCCGCTCTTCTTCTTGTCACTCTCAAGGAAATCCTTGACCGTGACCTTGCCATCCTTCTGCATCTCCTTGAGCAACTTGTACTCGGGCCCCTTTTGAAAATCGGCCACCGACCCGTAGCCATAGAGGGTGTGATCCATCAGGTTGAAATCGGTTTTGAAGGTCTGGTCGTTTTTGGCAGAGAGCACCTTGTTGATCTCGGACTGGATCACCCCGTAGATCTTCAACTCGGCGGTCATATCCTTCAGTTCGTCACTGAGCGCCTTGCGCTTGTTGTCCTGAAACGCCATCACTCCGGTAAAAACGGTGATGATGTCGTCATCGACGCGATCCATGGTCAATGCGCTGAGACCAAGCAACATAAATTCAGAGACGGTCCAGCTGGTGACCGGCGGGGTTTGTTTCCCGCCCCGCTCTATCATTCCCTTGATGGCGGTAATGGCGGCCTCCAGGCCAACCTGAAATTGTCCCTCAGGCCAGGCCCCGTTGACGCTGGCCGGATCCGTCAGATAGGCCGCCAGCAACTTCTCCAACTGCGCCTTGGTCAGCGGAGTCGGCTGATCAGCACTGATGGTGATCTTGCCCTCGAGCAGGGCCAGCAACTCGGCCAGCTTGGGATTTTTATTGCCTGGCAACTTGTCGAGGGATTGACCATCGAGCCAACGCATAAACTCGGCCGGGTTGCTGTTGTAGTCAGGGATAGTGCTCATCACAACTCCTTAAATCATCAGTCCGCGCATCATGGCCGGGCGGCGGCTCTTGCGGGCTTCTCCCGGCTGGGCAGGCTGTCGTGCCTGCCTGCGCTGGATCTCCGCCAACAGCTCCTGCTCGGCCACTGCCACCTGTTCGGTCGGGGCATCGAACAACAACTGACAGGTCTGATCCGAGAGGGCCAGTCCCGCCAGCATCTCCTGCAACAGGGCGTTGCGGTGATCGCTGTCGGCGATGGCCTGCTCTGCCTGCGCGATGGTCTCGCTATGGTGGGCAAAACGCGGTTGTTTCATCTTGGCTCCTATTCTATGAGGCCCCTTTGGACATGCCTGTCACGCAAGGCCGTGCTTTTGTCGTTTTCGCATATCCCGCAGGGAACAGACTCGCTCGGCCGCCAGCATGAACCAGCCGGGCTCGGGTTCGCTGGCGCCGGTCCAGCGCAGATAGAACTGGCCGAGCCGTTCGCCGCTTAAGCTGCTGCCGCGAAACACATCGACATTGCCGTAGAGAAAATGGCCCGGACCGAGCACCGCCAGGGTGGCGTCAGCCAGCAGATAGAGGGCGGAAAAAGGATTGGCCAGTCCGGCCCGCTCGCCCTGACGACGCACCAGCAGGATCCAGACCCGCCGGGTCGCAGGATCGACCCGCCAGGCGAGGTAGATATGGCGATAGCAAAAACCGTGACCGAGCTGGATGGGGGTATTGCCCAGATGGTAGGGGGTTACATCGAGCCCCCTGCCCTGCAGCCAGGGGATCAGCGGATCACCCCTCACAGGCAGACCCGTCCGAGCGGCTGGATATTGATCTGCTGAGTCAGCTCCTGATAGGAGAGCACCGGCAGGGCGTGGTAATCCCCCTCAATGAGCTTGCGCACATAGCGGCGGATATCCATGGAGACGATCAGCACTGGCTTGTTCTGCATCTGGGCCAGATCACCGACGGTATGGCGCACCTGATCGAGGAAGCTCTGGGTAATGGTGGGATCGAGCGCCAGATAACTGCCTGCACTGGTCTGGCGAATGCCGCCACGGATCTGCTCCTCCACCTGCTGATCGAGCAGATAGGCGGGCAGTATGTTGTTGCCGTTGGCGTACTTGTAGCAGATGTAGCGTTTGAGGCTGCTGCGGATGTACTCGGTGAGCTGCACCACATCCTTCTCTTTCTGGCCCCACTCCACCATGGCCTCGAGAATGGCGCGCATGTTGCGGATCGAGATATCCTCCCCCACCAGCCGCTGCAAGATTTCGGTCATCCGCTGCAGCGGGATGATGCGCTGTGCCTCCTTGACCAGCTCGCCATAGCTCCCCTCCATCTGCTCCAGCAGGTAGCGGGTCTCCTGAATGCCGATGAAATCCTCGGCATATTCCCGCAGCACATGGGAGAGATGCCAGGTCACCACCTGATCGGTGGTGAGGGTGGCAAGCCGCGACTTCTCCAGCCGCTCCTGATGTTCATTAGCGACCCACAAGGTCGGTTGACCCGGCAGCAACGGCGCCCCCTCCTCGTAGGGGATCCCCAGCAGATCGAGCTGGGAGGCGTTCTCCTGCACCAGTTGATGGCCCGGTCGCAGCAGACCGCGGGCAACCGGCACCTCCTGCAGCTGGATCAGGTATTCGCCGGGCCCCATCCCCTCGTTGAAACGCAGGTGAATACCCGGGAAGGGCACCCCGAGATCGAGATAGAGGGCGCGGCGCACCCGCACCAGCTCGTCGTTGAGGGCGATCGCCTCCAGATCGGCCTGCAACGCAGCATCCACATCGATCAACAGCGGCACCGTCATGGCGAACTCCTCCTTCTCCCCCAGCTTGCCCCGCGGCTTGCTGCCCGGTTTTGGCTTGCTGCGGGCGGCGGGGGCTCCCGCCCCTTGCGCCAGCACGGCAGGAAGATCCTGACTGTTGCTGCTCTGCGCCTTGCGCTGACGCACCCCGATAAAGTAACCGCCCGCCGTGACGATGGCCGCCAGGGTAAAGAAGGTGATCATCGGGAAACCCGGGATCAACCCGAACAGCACCAGCAGCAGACCGCCGATCAACAGCGCCTTGGGCTGGGCCACCACCTGAGCGCCGATGTCGGTACCCAGATCGGAGGACTCTTCGGAAGAGACCCGGGTCACGATGATCCCCGCGGTGATGGCGATCAGCAGTGCCGGCACCTGGGAGACCATGCCATCCCCCACCGTCAGGATGGAGTAAAGCTGTAGCGCATCGGCGGCGGACAACCCCTTCTGGGTCACCCCGATGGTGACGCCGCCGAGGATGTTGACGAAGATGATGATGAGGCCCGCGATGGCGTCCCCTTTCACGAACTTCATGGCGCCATCCATGGAGCCGAACATCTGGCTCTCCTTCTCGATGACACCGCGCCGCTCCCGCGCCTCGTGCACATCGATCACCCCGGCACGCATGTCGCCGTCGATACTCATCTGCTTGCCGGGCATGGCATCGAGGGAGAAGCGGGCACTCACCTCGGCGACCCGCTCCGAGCCCTTGGTGATCACCAGAAACTGGACGATGGTGATGATGAGGAAGATGACGATCCCCACCACCAGATTGCCCCCCACCACGAAGTTGCCGAAGGTGTAGACGATCTGCCCCGCGTCGGCCTGCAGCAGGATCATCCGGGTGGTACTCACCGACAGGGCGAGCCGGAACAGGGTGGTGATCAGCAGCACCGCCGGAAAGGCGGAAAACTGCAGCGGCGAATTGATATAGACCGCCATCATCAGCAGCACCACCGAGATGGTCATGTTGATGGCGATCAGAATATCGAGGGCCACCGGCGGCAGCGGCAAGACCATCATGAAAACGATGGCCAGCAGCAGGATCGCCAGCATGATGTCCTTGCGCTCGCCTATCCGGCGCAGCAGCTCAAGGGAGCGTTGATTCATTCTGCTCTTCCAGTTCGAGGTATTGTTGATAGGCGAAACGGGCTTCATCCAGCCGACCCGCCAACTGGCAGGCACGGCTGCGACAGAGCCAGAGCGGGCCGTCGGCCGCCCCTTGCTGCATCAGCTGATCGACATGGGCCAATGCGGCCTCCCCCTCGCCCTGTTTGAGCAGGGCCACCAGCAGGGTTCGTCGCCCCCCCTGATGGTCGGGGTGGATCTGCAGCAGGGCGGTCAGCAGCACGCTCGCCTTGTCGGGGTGGCCATATTGCAGTTGCAGCCAGCCGGTGAGCAGCAGCGCATCCTGCTGCTGTGACGTAAGAGCCATGGTCATACCTTGTGCAGCAGATGAAGGGTCATCTGCATCAGTTGTTCATCGGCGTGCATCTGTTCGAGCAGCGCGGCGGCCGCTCGCAATGCGGGGCTCTGCCCCTCGGCCAGCACGCTGCGCAGCCCCTGCATCGCCTGATTGAAATCAACCGGTCGCAGCAAGTCGTGAAAGCCGCGATCCGGGGTGGCGAAATCGAGCAGCGCCCGATCCGCCAGCCGCTCGGGGTAGAGGCGGCTGATATGGGGTTCGATGGACTGGCCATCGGGCAGCAGGGCATAACGCCCCGGCAGGCTGCGCTCCTGATCGTCGAGGGAGATGGCGCTGAGCTGTTCGATACCGATATGCGCCGCAGTGATCCGGCTCATCCCCTATCCCCCTTAAAACGGGCGGGTCTATTGACGCCAGACGACTCGATAACCCAATGACGGGCAGCTGTGATCCGGCTCATGACGCCAGCACCTCTCGTTGCAGCCGGGTCAGGGTGGTCACTGCCTGATGGAGCTGGGGCAGGGTCACGGCCCGCTCATCGAGGGTGACGAAGAGGATCAGCTGATCCTCCCCCAGCCAGCCGCTGCGCACCGGCAGCGCCGGGCCTTGCGCCGCCGCGGTGAGGGTCATGGCGCGGCGGATCGCCTCGCCACTCTGATGCCAGGGCACGGCGCGCGCCAACCAGAGGGTCAGTTGCCCCTGATGGCGCTCCAGTTGCAAGGTGCCGCTCTGCTCCAGCTCAAGCTGGATCAGCGAATGGGGGTTATCCCCGATGGTGATGCCCAGATCCTGGCAAAAGTGCACCAGCAGGGGTTCAATCCAGTTCATGACGACTCTCCAGACAACTCATCCTCTTCCCGCTCGATGGCGTTATCGAGCGCACCCTGACAGCACTGCAGCAGGTTCTGGCGCTGCTCCTCTTCGCTGAACAGCTCCACCGGCAGCAGGCGGATCAG
This sequence comes from Aeromonas sp. QDB23, assembly GCF_027707745.1. Lineage (NCBI taxonomy): Bacteria > Pseudomonadati > Pseudomonadota > Gammaproteobacteria > Aeromonadales > Aeromonadaceae > Aeromonas > Aeromonas sp. QDB23. Next base: position 48,252 of record NZ_JAPCJA010000030.1, on the reverse strand, counting down.
CCGCTTGAGCTCCTGATAAAGCAGCACCTGCTGGCGACAATCTGACAGCTCAAGCGCCACACCGACCTGCTCCACATCGCGCACGCTGGCCCAGCGTTTCTCCACCAGGGCGATCAGATCGCCCATCAGATCAGAAGGCCCGTATGCCATGGGCCGAGCCCTCCTTCACCCGTTGCCACAGCTCGTCCACTTGCGCCGAGAGGGTGTTGAGCAGCCGCAGCTTGTGCATGTCGCTCATCACCCGCTCCAGCTTGACCGGGTCGAGCCAGCGCTGCTGGCTGTCGAGATCGGCGCTCAGGGCCTTCATCATGAAACCGGTCACCTTCTCCAGTGCACCGTTGCCAAAGCGGCTGTGGATGTCGCGCCAGGCGGTAGAGAGGGCGCGATAGTCCTGCACCGCATCGCGATAGAGATCCCGCAGATCCTGCTCGGCCCCCACGCCCGCTTTGGCCGCTTCGGCCGCAGGGCCGGTAATGCGTGCCCCCAGCACGATGGCACTGCCCTGCTCGTCCGCCAGCTTGGCCAGCGCCTGCTCGACCAGCGCCAGGGTGCCCTGCATCTCCGGTCGTCCGGAGAGCGCCTTGCGCGCCTGACAGAGCGCCTCGAACTGCTCGCTTACCTCCCCCGAATAGCTCTCGAGGTAGGCCAGCAACTGGGAGAGGTTGGCCAGCCGACCGCTGCCGAGGTGGCTCACCATCTCCTTGATCTTCTGCTGGCGTTCGAGCTCCGGCACCTTGTCGAGGTAGTCCCCCACCAGCGCCTCGATCTCGCTGATGCGGGCGTGGCTGTCGCTCAGCTTGCGCTTGGCGAGCGAGAGTTCGGATCGCTCGGAGAAGACAAAGGTGAGCTCTTCGGCGGCATCGGCCAGCGACTGGGCGGCACTGGCCAGCACGACCCGCTCCCCCTGAAATTGCCCACCCTGCAGGGGAGCCTGACGGGATGCAGCCTCTTCACCACGCAGCTCGGGCTGGGCGGCAGGGGCATAGGGGTTGCTCTGGATAATGGCCATGGAAACTCCCGTGACGAATGGATTGACGAGGATGGCATTATAAAAATCGGCCCCGCGTCCCTATGCCAAAATCGGCCGTGAATTTTTAGCCCGCCCCCAACGGTTTTCTAAAAAGTCCCGACTCGCGCTGAAATCCCCGCAGCCCCCCATCCCCTATAGTGGCCACCAGTTTCAATGGCGCAGATTGTTATGACCCTCTCCCTCGACCACATCCCCGGCCAGCTTCGGCATGCCATCGACGAGTGCCGCCTGATCCAGATCCGTGGCCGGGTCACCCAGGTGACCGGCACCCTGCTCAAGGCGGTCGTCCCGGGAGTGCGGATCGGCGAGCTGTGCCATCTGCGCAACCCCGACAACACCCTCTCCCTGCAGGCAGAGGTGATTGGTTTTGCCCAGCATCAAGCGCTGCTCACCCCCCTTGGCGAGATGTTTGGCATCTCCTCCAACACCGAGGTGAGCCCGACCGGTGCCATGCATCAGGTCGGGGTCGGCGAGCATCTGCTCGGTCAGGTGCTCGATGGCCTCGGCAACCCCTTTGGCGGCGGCCATCTGCCGGAGCCCGAGGCCTGGTATCCGGTCTATCGGGATGCGCCGACCCCCATGAGCCGCAAGCGCATCGCCGAGCCCATTTCGCTCGGCATTCGCGCCATCGACGGCCTGCTGACCTGCGGCGAGGGGCAACGGATGGGGATCTTCGCGGCCGCCGGTGGCGGCAAGAGCACCCTGCTGGCGTCGCTTATTCGCAGCGCCGAGGTGGATGTCACCGTGCTGGCGCTGATCGGTGAGCGTGGCCGTGAGGTGCGGGAATTTATCGAAGCGGATCTGGGAGAGGAGGGTTTAAAAAAGGCCGTGCTGGTGGTGGCCACCTCGGATCGCCCCGCCATGGAGCGGGCCAAGGCAGGCTTTGTCGCCACCTCCATCGCCGAGTATTTCCGCGATAAGGGAAAGCGAGTGCTGCTGCTGATGGATTCCGTCACCCGTTTTGCCCGTGCCCAGCGGGAAATTGGTCTGGCCGCAGGCGAGCCGCCCACCCGACGGGGCTATCCGCCGTCGGTGTTTGCCGCCCTGCCCCGTCTGATGGAGCGCGCCGGTCAGTCGGACAAGGGCTCCATCACCGCCCTCTATACCGTGCTGGTAGAGGGGGATGACATGACCGAACCGGTCGCCGACGAAACCCGCTCCATCCTCGATGGCCACATCATACTGTCGCGCAAACTGGCGGCGGCCAACCACTACCCGGCCATCGACGTGCTGCGCTCCGCCAGCCGGGTGATGAACCAGATCATCGCGCCCGGGCATAAGGCGCAGGCCGGTCGACTGCGTAGCTGGCTGGCGAAATATGAAGAGGTGGAGCTGTTGCTGCAGATCGGCGAATACCAGAAAGGGCAGGACAAGGTAGCCGACGAGGCGATTGCCCGTATCGAGGCAATTCGCCAGTGGCTGAAACAGGGTACTCATGAGCCGAGCTCACTCCCGGACGCCCTCGCCACTCTGGAGGCACTGACCCGATGATTGGCCGCCTGCAACGAATAAAAGACCTGCGGCTGGATCGCGCCGAGCAGCAGCTCGCCACCCAACAGGCGCGATTGCAGCTCGCCCATAGCCGCCAACGCGAAGCGGAGCAGGAGAGTCTCGACTACCGCCAGTGGCGCCTGGCCGAAGAAGATCGGCTATTCGCCCTCTGTCAGGCGGAGCAACTCGATCGCAAGGGGCTCAAAGCGTGGCAACAGCAGGTGGCGCTGCTGCGGGAGAAAGAGGCGCAGCTGGAACAAACCGCCGTCGAGCAGGCCGAGCGGGTCGCCGAGGAGCGCATCCGTTTGCAGGAGCGCCAGCTGGCGGTGCATCGCGCCCGCCAGCAGCAACAGAAATTTGCCGAATTACACCGTCAGGAGCAGGCCTCACAGCAAGGCCTGCGTGACTACAACGAAGAGCAGGAACAGGAAGAGTTCCGCCAGCAGATCAGGATGTAACGAGTCATGAACCGAATTCTCCCGATACAGGGCGCAGCAACAGCCCGGGGCGACACCCAGATGGCTGAGGCCAATCGGTCGCAACAGCAGCGTTTCGAGCAGGCGATGCAGCAAGAACAGGATCTCAAAGAGCGCACCAACAACCCGCGACCTGAGGGGAAAGCGCAAAGTCGTCAGTCACCGAGACCGACGGACGTCCAACCCTTGCCGCAACTGCATGCCCACCGCCCCCCTTCAGAAGAAGGCAAGCAACTCCCCCCGCGACGCTCCGCCAAAGGGATGTGGCCAGACCATAAAGAGATCACTGCAAAACAGCTGCGACAGGGTAGCGAGCAGACAGACCCGAAACAGGTGGCATCCCCCCCTTTTGACAGACAGCAAAGCCAGAGCCTCACGGATAACCCTGAGCGAGTGACCGTACTGGATATCTCAGCCAAAGAAAGACGCGATGAGCCGGATTTTGCTGCACATTCTGACACTGAACGGGTCGACGCAAACCCGATAGCGGTAACGGCCGACACACCATTCGTGCCACCAACCGTGGCATCAATAAACGCAATAACACCGGCGTTCGAACAGGCACACCTAACACTTACCATAGCCACTCATCCGACCGAGCCAGGGCTAACCGCCATTGCCCAGCCCCATGATCATGTTGCCCAAGTTACACCGACAGAAAACGAGTGGCTGAATGAACAGCATCCAGTCATTGAGGCTCATAAGGCAGCTAACGCAAACGCGATAGATGTCATCACTAATACCGCGCCACATCAACTGCCATTGGCAACGGACAACGAGGCGATCACACCCAAACTTGCCTCCTCCCTGCGAACTGATATCGGTGAACTGGCCGCTCAGCTTGACGCAGAGATACAACAGCTGACGGCAATAAAGCCAGTCACTACAGGTGAAACGGCACCCAAAGGCGAGCTCCTTGCCAACCCGGCCATATGGGTCGCCCCCCTTGCTGTGACCCCCGGGGATCTGCAGCTCGCCCGGCTGGCACCTGCTGACAGTCATCGGGAGCTGGGTCAGCTGCTGGAGCGGCTGGCGGTGGATATCTATCAGGAGCTGGGCCGCCCGGAGCGGCCGCCGCTGCTGCGCCTGACACTGCCACAACTGGGCGATCTCGCCATTCGCATCGCCCATCAGGGTGGCGAGCTGCAGATCGAGATCCTCGCCACGGAGCAAGGAGAGCTGCAACTCAATCAGGGGCGCAGCGATCTGGTCGACCGCCTGCAGCGCCTCTATCCCGGCGAGCGGGTGGCCCTCGATCTCTTCGGCCAGCCCGACAGTGAACAGGGCTCGCGCCATAAACGATCCATCTACGAAGAGTGGGATGCCGACGCATGACACCGATTACCCTCAACTCCGCCTCGCTGGCGGAGCTGACTTTGCAACAGACCCTGAGCCAATACCGCCAGCACTTTAACTGGAGCGGCGGCGAGCTGGCCCTCACCATCGGTTTGCCACCAGCGACGCTCGATACCCGGCTGCAGCTGCAGTGGCAGGGGCTCTCTTTGCCGCTGTTGTGCCACGGCGCCGAGCTGGCGCACTGGCTGGCGACGGATCTGCAGCAGGCGGCGCTGTTCAGTCTGCCCGAGCCGCTGCAACTGGCGCTGATCGAACGGCTGGGACAGCCCCTCGGGGGCCTCACCTGCTCGGCGCTGACCCGGCAAGAGAGTCGCGATAAGGCCGACGAACCCGCCCTGCAACTGCTGTTGCAACGGGAGGGGGCCAGCCTCGCCCTCTGGCTGCCGCAGCCCGAGCTCTTGCTGAGCAAGTTGCCGCCACGGCCACCGCAGCAGCGGCTGCCGCTGCCCCTCACCCTCTCCCTGCAGTGGGGCGAGATGGGGCTGACCCTGGATGAGATCGCCACTCTCGCTATTGGCGATGTGCTGCTGCCACCGCCCCATCCGCAGCTCGGCCAGCAACTGCTGGTCTGCGTGGAGGGTCGCCCCTTTGCCTACTGCCAACCCCATCAACAACATCTGGAACTGACTGCCATGCACAACGCTGAACCCGCTGACCCCTTCGGCCCGACCGAGCTGGAGCAACTGCCGATCCAGGTGAGCTTTGAAGTGGGCCGCCAGACGCTGGACTGGCACACCCTCACCAGCCTGCAACCGGGCGCACTGATCGATCTTGGCACACCCCTCGATGGCGAAGTGCGCATCATCAGCAACGGCCACTCACTGGGGGTGGGCCGACTGGTGGAGATCCAGGGACGCCTGGGTGTGCGGGTCGAGCGCCTCGGCAACGAGTCACAGTCATGATCCAGCTGCCGGACGAGCTAAACCTGATCGTCGGGCTGGCACTGCTGGCCCTGCTTCCCTTTATCGCCGTGATGGCCACCTCCTTCGTCAAGCTGGCGGTGGTCTTCTCGCTGCTGCGCAACGCCCTCGGGGTGCAGCAGATCCCCCCCAACATGGCGATGTACGGGCTGGCGATCATTCTCAGCATCTATGTGATGGCGCCGGTCGGCTTCGCGACCCAGGATTACCTGCGCCAGAACGAGGTGTCGCTGACCAAATCCGAATCGGTGGAGAAGTTCCTCGACGAGGGGATGGCCCCCTACCGCGAATTTTTGAAAAAGCAGATCAAGCCGCGGGAGCACGCCTTCTTTATCGACAGCACCAAGCAGCTCTGGCCAAGCAAATATGCCGACCGGCTGGAGCCAGACAGCCTGCTGATCCTGCTGCCCGCCTTTACCGTGAGCGAGCTGAGCCGCGCCTTCGAAATCGGGTTTCTGATCTATCTGCCTTTTATCGCCATCGATCTCATCATCTCCAATATCCTGCTGGCGATGGGGATGATGATGGTCTCTCCCATGACCATCTCGCTCCCCTTCAAGCTGCTGCTGTTTGTGCTGCTCGATGGCTGGGCCCGCCTGACCCACGGGCTGGTCATCAGTTACGGAGGCTAGCATGAGTCACGCCGATATCCTTCACTTCACCAGCCAGGCGCTCTGGCTGGTGCTGATCCTCTCCATGCCACCGGTGCTGGTGGCGGCACTGGTGGGCACCCTGGTCTCTTTGCTGCAGGCGCTGACCCAGATCCAGGAGCAGACCCTGGGTTTTGTCGCCAAGCTGATCGCCGTGGTGATCACCCTGTTTGCCACCACCGCCTGGCTGGGTAACGAGCTCTACAGCTTTGCCGACATGGTGCTGTTCAAGGTGCCGCAGATCCAATGACGCTGGAGAGCCTGCAGGCCCAGATGCTGGCCTATACCCTGCTGCTGCCGCGCTTTATCAGCTGCTTCGTGATGCTGCCGGTGCTCAGCAAGCAGATGCTGGGGGGAGCGATGATCCGCAACGGCGTGGTCTGCTCGCTGGCGCTCTACGCCTACCCCACGGTCGCCGACACCTTGCCGGATCAGCTCGATGGCATGGCGCTGGCCATGCTGATCGCCAAGGAGGTGCTGCTCGGCCTGCTGATCGGCTTTGTCGCCGCCATCCCCTTCTGGGCCATCGAGGCGAGCGGGTTTCTGATCGACAACCAGCGCGGTGCCGCCATGGGATCCCTGTTCAACCCCAGTCTCGGCAGCCAGACCAGTCCCACCGGCCTGCTGCTGACCCAGACCCTGATCACCCTGTTCTTTGCCAGCGGCGCCTTTCTCGCCCTGCTGGCCGCCCTGTTCCAGAGCTACATAAGCTGGCCGGTGGCGCACTTTTTCCCCACCATCGACGAGCAGTGGGTCAACTTTTTCTACGGCCAGTTCAGCCATATGTTGCTGCTCTGCGCTTTGCTGGCGGCGCCGCTCTTGATCGCCATGTTTCTGGCCGAATTCGGGTTGGCGCTGATCAGCCGCTTCGCCCCCTCCCTCAACGTCTTCGTGCTGGCGATGCCAATAAAAAGCGCCGTCGCCAGCCTGCTGCTGGTCATCTACATCAAGCTGATGATGGATCACGCCTATAAACAGGTGCTGGCGGTGATGGACCCGTTGCAACTGCTGATCCCCATTCTGGAGGCGCGATGAGCGGCGAGAAGACCGAACAACCCACCCCCAAGAAGTTGCGGGACGCCCGCAAGAAGGGGCAGGTGGTCAAGAGCAAGGAGGTGGTCTCCACCGCCATCATCCTGAGCCTGATCGGCATGCTGATGGCGATGTCCGACTATTACCTCGAACATCTGGGTAAGCTGATGCTGATCCCCGAATCCCATCTCAACCTCCCCTTTAGCCAGGCGCTCAACCATGTGCTGGAGAACCTGATGCAGGAGATGGCCTATCTCTGCATCCCGATCCTCGCGGTCTCGGCGCTGGTGGTGCTCGTCTCCCACTTCGCCCAGTACGGTTTTCTGCTGAGCGGCGAGTCCATCAAGCCAGACATCAAGAAGATCAATCCGGTGGAGGGGGCCAAGAAGATCTTCTCCATCAAGAGCCTGATGGAGTTCGCCAAATCCCTGCTCAAGGTGGCCCTGCTGAGCCTCTTGGTATGGGTCACTATCGAGGGCAACCTCCAGGCGATGCTCCAGTTGCCCGGCTGCGGCATGAGCTGCATCACCCCGGTGCTGGGGGGCATGCTGGGCCAGCTGATGGCGGTCTGCGCCATGGGCTTTGTGGTGATCGCCATCGCCGATTACGCCTTCGAACACTACCAGCACATCAAGCAGCTCAAGATGAGCAAGGACGAGGTGAAGCGGGAGTACAAGGAGATGGAGGGGAGCCCGGAGATCAAGAGCAAGCGCCGCCAGTTCCATCAGGAGTTGCAGTCGAGCAACATGCGTGCCGACGTGAAGCGCTCCTCGGTGATCGTTGCCAACCCGACCCATATCGCCATCGGCATCCGCTACGAGCGGGGAGAAACCCCGCTGCCGGTGGTCACCCTCAAGTTCACCGATGCCCAGGCGCTGCAGGTGCGCAAGATTGCCGAAGAGGAGGGGATCCCGGTGCTGCAGCGTATCCCGCTGGCCCGCGCCCTCTATCGAGATGCCCAGCTCAACAACTACATCCCCGCCGACCAGATCGAGGCGACCGCCGAAGTCCTGCGCTGGCTGGAGCAGTGGCGCCAGAGCGAAGGGCCGCAGTGGTAAGGCTGCATGCTGCCCGCCTGGCCGAACAAACGGCATAAACAGCGAAAAACTGACAAATCCCCGACCGCCCCCTGATATAGCGCACCGCCACGGCTCGTTATCATCCCCTTATCGTCAACCCTGTCGGGAATCACATCATGGCCTTACCAGCAATCGGTGGACACATTCACCTCAACCACACCGCACCGTCCCATCAGGCAGAAGCCAGCCCGCTGCTGACCCGGGGCAACAAGCTGTTCGAACAGTCCGTTCAGCGTGGCATCGGCCACTTCCAGAGTAGCGATCTCAAGCAGGTCATCAGCGCCCTGCGCCAGTTGCAAGCAGCCCCCGATAGCGGCAAGGCGCAGCGGGTGCAGGATGCAATCCAGCACTGGGAGCAGCACCACCCGAAAGAGGTGGCCGCTCGCGGCGCTCGTCTGACCGAACTGAAACAGGCGCTGGCCGAACAGGGGGCCATCACCAGAGCCGCCCCGCGACATGAACCGAAAGTGATGGCGGGTGGCACTCAGGCACTGCTGCAAAAGAGCATGGCCGGACTGGAAAAACTGGGCAGCTACGCCTGCACCGACGCCCAGACCTTTGTCCGGCCCAACAACCCGGGCTACCAGAAGATCATCGGCAAACTCAACGACTTCGGGCAGGATCCCCAGCGTCTGGCGGCCAACCAGCGCGCCAACAACAGCGCCAATATGGCCGCCATCCAGATCACCAAAAACAAGCAGCCACTCTCCTTGCGCACCATGGAAAACATCGCGAAGGCGGTGGATGACGCCAAGGCCGGTTGCTGCTCGACCCTGGCCTATTCGGCGGCGGCCGAACTGCTGCGCCACAACAGTGATCAGCGGATCGAAGTGCTGGCCCACCGTGGCGCACAAGGTCACGCCCAGACTCACTGCTTTGTGGTGATTGGCCGTGCCGAGGGGAGTGAACTCACCAAGCCGGAGAGCTGGGGGCCACACGCCAAAGTGGTCGACCCCTGGGCCGCAACCATCGGTGCGCCACTGGTCGGCACCCCCGCCCGCCCCCCTATCGCCAACCTGTGGCCGCCCACAGAGTCGGTCTTTGATAACGCCCGTCAGGAGGATTAATGATGTTTCATGCCATGCTATCGACCCTCGTTCGCCAGCTATCCCTGCCGCAGGAGTGCCTGCACGAAGAGGGACTGGATCTGCAGGCGGGCCCCTTCAGCCTCCATATTCGCGAGCGGGATCAACTGGTGACCCTGTTTATCCCGCTGGGGGATATCCAGACCCCCTCCCTCGCCGCCATGGCCGACTGGCCGGTGCTGCAACTCAGTCGCGGCAGCGAGCAGAGCACCCTGCTCTGGTGCCGCGAGTGGCTGGATAAACTGGATGTGGATCTCCTGACCGACATGGTCAGCCGCATGTTGCATCAAGCCGACGCCCTGAGCCAAAGCACGGCCCCGGCAACCCCTGGGGTCAGTGAGCCCGCAATCGAACCAGCCGTATCACGCCCGAATTGCGGTATCCCGACGACCATTCGCGCCTGAGTTTGGCGTCGGTTGATAAGGGAACACAGCACAACCAGAACGGGGCCATCACTGATGGCCCCGTTTTGTTTCTCATGTTGAATGGATTTGCCCCTACACCTGCTCCCCCAGTGCGCCGATCAGGGCATCGAGCCCCTGATCGACCTTCGAGCGCGGGCAGCCGACGTTGAGGCGGATATAGCCTGTGCCTTCCGGGCCGTAGGTGTCGCCGCGCATGATGGCGACCCGGTATTTCTCCACCAGCAAGGTTTGCAGCGTATCCATTCGTTCGGTGGTGTCGATGCCAAGGCCGCGCAGATCAATCCAAGCGAGATAGGTCCCCTCGGGTACCCGATAGTCGATGGAGGGGAAGGCTGCATTGAGCCGCGCCGCCACATGGGCGAGGTTGCCGTGCAGATAACTTTTCAGCGCATCGAGCCAGGCAGCGCCGTCCCGATAGGCGCTGATATGGGCCAGCACCCCGAGGATGGGCGGTGATGAGAGGCCATGGGCCGCCTTGAGCCGTTGCAGATAGGCGGCCCGCGCCGCTGCGTTGGCGATGAAGGCATAGGCGCCGCCAAGGGCGGGAATATTGAAGGATTTCGAGCCCGAGCTCACCAGCGCCCAGTGATCGTCCGGCGCCACCTCGCCCCACGGCAGGTAGCGGGCAAAGCTCACATCCATATGGATGTCGTCCGAGATGACTTTCACCCCGTGGCGCTGGCAGATGGTGGCCATTCGGCTCAATTCATCCCGCGTCCAGACCCGGCCGGTGGGGTTGTGGGGGCTGCAGAGCAGCAAAATCTGGCAATCGGGGCGGACTGCCTGTTGCTCGAAACATTGCCAGTCGATCTGGTAACTCCCCTCTGTTTTTTTGAGCGGGCAAGGCAGCAGCACCCTGTCGTTGGCAACCAGCATATTGCCGAAGGCGTCGTAGGCGGGAGTGTGCACCAGCACCCCTTCACCCGGCGCCGACCAGAGGCTCACCAGCTGGGCAATCACATAGATGACCGAGGGGCCGTAGACCAGCGTCTCGGGGTCGAGGGTCGCCCCGTAGCGGCTGGCAAACCAGTCGCTCACCGCCCCTTTGAAATCGCCGTGATTCCAGCGGCTGTAGCCAAAGACCCCGTGTTCGAGCCGCGTTGCCAGCGTCTGGCGAATGCAGGGGGCGGTCGCGAAATCCATATCGGAGATGGTAAAGGGGAGCAGGTCGGCATGGCCAAAACGGTCGGCCACATAGTCCCACTGGGTGCAGTAGGTGCCGTGGCGGTCGACTACGCGGTCGAAGTCATAAATATCGTGCATGAAGTTTCTCCCTCCATAAACAGGAGACATATTGGGAGAGGCAAACAAGGGGGGCTTGCGCCCCCCGTTCGGATCTTATTGGCCGGTTCAGGCCCCCATCAGGCTCTGCAGCTGGTTTTTCACCAGATGCACCTGCGGGCCGATCACCACCTGCAGGTTGTGCTCGTCGAGCTTGATCACCCCGATGGCGCCGTTCGCCTTCAATACCTTGTCATCGACCCGGCTCATGTCTTGCACCGACATCCGCAGGCGGGTGATGCAGTTATCGAGCGCCAGGATGTTATCGGCCCCGCCCAAGGCGTTGAGGATGATCTCACCGTTGTAGCCGCTGTTGCCTGCCTTCTTGCCTGCGGGCTGGGCAGCCTCGCTGGTTTCAATCTCACGACCCGGGGTCTTGAGGTTAAAGCGCACGATGGCGAAGCGGAACACGCTGTAGTAGATGGCAAACCAGATGGCGGCCGCGACCGGCACCAGATACCACTTGGTGGCGGTGCCTTGCAGCACGCCGAACACCAGAAAATCGATCAGGTTGCCATCGGTGTTGCCGATGGTGACGCCGAGCAGCCCCATGGTCATAAAGCCCAGACCGGTCAGGATGGCGTGAATGACGTAAAGCACCGGTGCCACGAACAGGAACAGGAACTCCAGCGGCTCGGTGATACCGCCGATGACGCAGGCCACCACACCGGAGACCAGCAGCGCCTTGATCTTGCCGCGATTTTCCGGACGAGCGCAGTGATACATGGCGAGCGCCGCACCCGGCAGACCGCCCAGGAAGGCAGGCATCTTGCCCTGAGAGAGGAACGAAGTGGCAGAGACCGAGAAGCCGCTGGTATCGGCGCAAGAGAGCTCGGCGTAGAAAATATTGAGGGCACCGCTCACCTCGTTGCCGCACACCAGTGACGTGCCGCCTGCTTCGGTAAAGCGGATGAGCGCCACCAGAATGTGGTGCAGACCGAGCGGCAGCAGCAGACGCTCACCGGTACCGAACAGGAAGGGGCCGAAGGGACCGGCGTGGGAAATGAGCGCACCGATACCATTAATGCCAGCGGCAAACCAGGGCCAGGCGAACGGCACGACCAAGCCGACAACCCCCAGCACCAGCACTGTGATGATGGGCACGAAGCGGGCTCCGCCGAAGAAGGCGAGCGCATCGGGCATCTTGTAGGTGTAGAAACGGGCGTGCAGCTTGGCGACGATCACCCCGACGATGATGGCCCCCAGAATCCCGGTGTCGATGGAGCTGATGCCGAGGATCGATTTCACCCCGTAGGCCTTCTCCGCAGCCGCGTCACCGATGACGTTGGCCACGGTGAGGTAGAAGTTGATGGAGAGGTTGAGCGCCGCATAGCCGACGAAACCGGCAAAGGCCGCGACCCCCTTCTCTTCTCGCGCAAGCCCCAGCGGAATAGCCACCGCGAACATCACCGGCAGGTAGATAAAGGCCACCAGCCCCACCTTGGTCATCCAGAGGAACAGCAGTTGCAGCACGGTATTGTCGAGGAAGGGCATGCTCTGCTTGACCGCATCGCTGGTGAGCGAGCTGCCGACACCGAGCAAAATGCCCGAGAAGGCCAGCAGGGCGACCGGCAACATAAAGGTCTTGCCGAGGCTCTGCAGGAACTCCCAGATGGTGGATTTGGCTTGAGGCTTGGCCATGAAACGGCTCCTTGTGAATAAACAGCAATGTCTGTGGCTGCCCTCCCCCGCTCGAGGCGATCTCGACGCAATCTCGAAGCAGAGGCGCGGGTCAGCATCAGGTTTTGTTGGATGATAAATCGTTTTATCAACTTGCAAGTGCCGACAAGATCACAGAATGAGGGGGCTGGCTGGCAGCAGGATCCAAATTTGTGAGCCGGATCGGCCCAATGGTGATGTAACGTTTCACTTGAGCATCCGAGCAGGTATGCTGGGGCCTCGCACTCAACCAGCCATCGCACCCCTTTCGCCCTATGCCGTCCAAACCGCTCGTCTCGAAAAACGTCAAGATCACCGATGTCGCCCAGCGGGCGGGAGTCTCGGTCACCACCGTCTCAATGGTGCTCAACGGCAAGGGGCGCATCTCGCCCGCCACCGCCGAGCGGGTGCAGCAGGCGATAAAAGAGCTCGACTACGTGCCCAACAGCGCCGCCGCCAACCTGCGCAGCCAGCAATCCAATCTGGTAGGGCTGATCCTGCGTGACATCACCGACCCCTTCTATACCGAGGTGACCGCCGGGGTGAGCGAGGTGCTGGAGCAGCAGGGCTATCTGCTGTTTCTGACCCAGTGCGGCCACAGCCCGGAGCGGTTGCAACAGAGCATCCAGTCCCTGTCACGGCAGGGAGTGGCGGGCATCATCTTCAATCCGGTGCGCGGCGCGGCGGCCAAGACCCTGGAGACCCTGCTCGATTCCGAACTGCCGGTGGTGTGCGCCGCCCGCTCCTACTATCGGGATGATGTGGACTTTATCGGCCCCGACAACACCCACGCCGCCAAACAGGCCACCACTTATCTCATCGAACAGGGTCACCGCCATATCGCCTATGTCGGCGGGCGGGCCGACTCCCTCACCCGCGCCGAGCGCATCGGCGGCTACTGCGCCAGCCTGCTGCAATATGGCCTCCCCTTCAAACCGGAGTGGGTATTGGAGTGCGAACGCACCCAGCGCAGCGCCGCCGACACCATCGCCCAGCTGCTGCACCAGCATCCCAAGGTGACCGCTATTCTCTGCCACTACCCCGAGGTGGCGCTCGGTGGCATTTACGGGGTGGAGGCAAGCGGGCGCACCGTGGGCAAGGACAACTACATCGGCCAGCAGGTGGCCCTGCTCGGCTTTGACGATGTGGCGGAAGCGGAACTCACCACCCCCGCCCTCACCTTCGTCAGCTCACCGGCGCGGGAGATTGGCCGTCAGGCGGCAAGGCGGCTGCTGGCCCGGATGCAGCAACCCGAGCTCGCCCCCAACCGCCATATCATCACCCCCAACCTGCAAAAGCGTGCATCGGCCTGAGCTGGCAAGGCTGGCCCGTCTGCAGCAGCCCGAACTTGCCCCCATCCGCCATCACATCACCACTCACCAGCAAACCGCAGAAGCGAGAATCGGCCTTAGTCGCTGCGGTTATGGTGCGCTGGCTGACGGCTGTCGAGGTCAAATAACAAAGAAGGCGGCGCAAAACGTGAGCCTGCTCACTGCGCTGGCAAGGAGAGATTGAGAGCCAAGTGGAGAGGGATATGATGGGCGTCCACTCTCTTCACGAGCCCCTTTATGAGCAACCCGCACGACCAGAACCCGCCAACTGAAATCCATCGCTGTGACAAATGCAGGGAGCGCACCCGCCATATCGTGGTGTTGGTGCCACGGGATCACAGCCAGGATGTGATGCCCAAAGACCCGCGCAAAGCCTTCTGGCAAGCCTTTCGCTCCAGCAGCCTGACCAATGCGGTATTCGGCCAGACCCTCGCCTATCAGGCCACCCATGTAAAACATCTTATCTGCGAACGCTGCGGGGAAAAGTTTCTGGAGTATTGAGTGGTTGTGCTTCCCAACAAGGGGTGAAGCTCTGCCTGCGGTCACTGTCCCAAGTGGGCGGATAGCAGCCGCTTAATAAGTAATTTATTGATCTTTGGCAGGTTTTCGCTCAGCCGCGGTTTTACCCTGCCCCGCTCTCGACTAATCATGGGTGGTCGAAGGGATATTTGGCGCCCTCGCCGAACAGCTGCTTGATACTGCCGATACCCTGCTCTTTCTGGATCTCGACTGGTCTGTATGCCGGGATTCACTGCTATCGCGCGGGTCACAAAGCGCCAAACAGCGCGATGCAGTGGCTGCGGAAAAGAACTTTCAACAACTGCTGGTGTGGGCATCGGAATATGGGCAGCGAGCTGGCAAAAGCTCCCGCCACTTCCATCGCGAACTGTTTGATCGATTCCCAAACGACAAGCACCGTTTCACGACTCGGGCAGAGGTAAATAGCTATCTCACTCAACTGACCGTTAACAGCTAACAGGAGACTTGATGGACCAATACAAACAGACTCCAAAACCTGACCATATTTTTTTCAGAAAATTTATATCCTATCTGGCTATTACCTTGCCTATCGGCCTGATCCCGGAATTTATTCGGCAGGATTTTCATCTGGATTTGCTCTCATGGCAGAAGGGCGGCCGCCTCACTCTGGTCATGCTCGGCGTCGCGGCGACTATGGCGGGAATTGACTGGCTCGTGCATCGCTATCGAGCCAAGCGCAGCAGCCGGGGTAGTTGACCAGCCCACAAGCCGTGTAATGGCAAGAGCGGGGTAAAAAAAGGCGGCCCGCAGGCCGCCCGGCATTACTGACCTAACAGCTGGTAGACAGCATGATTGGCAAACTTGGGATCGTTGGCCACCACGCCTTCCACCCGTTTCAGAGTGGGGCCTGCCAGCTTCTCGACCTCGGGGTTTGGCGAGGAGTAGAAGTAGACCTTGGTCGTGGCGGGCAACGGCTTCAGATGCCAGTTGTCAGCGGCTTTGACCTCGAAACCATCTTGGTTGGCGCTGCTCAGCTGCTTCACATAGGCAGAGAGCACTTCCCGTGTTTCCATCGGATCTTCGTGTACCAGTGCCTGACCATTGATGCCCGGGAAGCTGCCACCACCGCTGGCGCGGTAGTTGTTGGTGACCACGTAGAAGTTCTGCTTCGGATCGATCGCGTTGCCATTGTAGGTGAGCTGGCTAATGCGCTGGCTGTCGCTGACCTTCTTGCCATCCTGGTTATAGCGAGCAGGCTGGGTGACATCCACCTCGTAGCTCACCCCTTTGATCGCATCGAGGTTGTAGGGACGGAAATCGTCAACCACCAGCCACTGCGCCTGATCGGAGTTCGGGTCAATCTGACGATACTGGACGGCACTCTTCTCCAGCCACTCTTTCACGGTGGCGCCATCGACTTTCACCACCTGCAAGGTATTGGGGAAGACATAGAGATCCGCGACGTTACGCCCGGAGATGTCGCCCGCCTGCACCCAGGTGTAGTCGTTGGGACCGTTGCGCCCGCCACGGAACGGCGCCGCCGCCGACAGCACGGGCAGGTCTTCCTTGAGGCCGCAATTAAGGCCGTTCTGCTTCAGGCAATCCGCTTTCACCTGCTCGACATGCCACTGCTGGGCATCGCTCACGATCTGGATGGAGGCATCATCCTGCGCGACCGAGAAGAAGCTATGAATAGGGGCGGTCAGCTTGCCGATGGGCAGGCTCAGCCACTCAATGGTCTCGTCGTGGACGGTCTGGATCAGATTCACGACCCCCTGATCCTCTTCACCGCTTGGCAACGCTTTGACCTTGCGCAGTTCAGAGTGACTATCCGCCACCTGCCAACGCCCATCCTGATAGGTCAACTTGAGATCGATGATGCCAAGATGGTTACCGGTCACGCCGGGCATAACGGCCGGAACGCCAGCAATCTTGCCCGTTTTGTTATCCACTTTTTCGATATCGGGATACTCGCCGGGGAAGGCTTTGTGGGCATGGCCCAGCAGCAGGGCATCCAGCCCCTTCACCTGGGCAAGATAGATGGCGGCGTTCTCCATCAGAGGCTCTTGCGGGGTGCCGGTGATACCGGAGTGCGCCGCAATGATCACCAGATCGGCACCCTTGGCACGCATCTCGGGGATGTAGTGCTCGGCAGTCTCGACCATGTCAGCCACGACGACCTTGCCTTCAAGGTTGTGCTTGTCCCACTGGAGGATCTGGGGCGGGTTCATCCCCAGCACGCCCACCTTGATGGTCTGCGTCTTGCCGTTGGCATCTTTTACCTGACGATCCAGCAGCACATAGGGTTTGAAGTGTTGCGGCATGGCATCCCAGTCAACCTTGCCGTCACTGCCGCGCTTGAGGGTGTTGCCATCGAAGACGTTGGCATTCACGACCTGGTAGTTGGCCCCGGAGAGGGTTTTCGCCAGGAACTCGAGGCCGTAGTTGAATTCATGGTTGCCGAGGTTGCCCACGTCATATTTCAGCTCGTTGAGCACCTTGATGGCGGGGTGACCTGCCGACTTGGTCAGATAATCGGGATCGCCCTTGTATTGGGAAAAGACATAGTCAGAAAGGGGAGTGCCCTGGATCAGGTCACCGTTGTCGATCAGCAGGTTGTTGCTGTTCTCGTCACGGGCCTGCTTGATCAGCAAGGCCGTGCGGGCAAGGCCCAGCGAATCATCTCGCTTGTTCTGGTAGTAGTCGAAGCTCAGCAGGTTGGAGTGAACGTCGGAGGTCTCCATCAACCGCAGATTGACATCGCCCGGGGTACTGTCGTCACTGCTTTGGCATCCGGAGAGGGCAAGCAGTACCGCCACCGCGCTCAGTTTGAGAGTGAAGTGCATTGTTATTTTTCTCGCTTATTGTTAGTGCCAGTCGGGGCATGCTACCTGCTGTGGTAGGGTTTATCTGTGATCCACGTGGGTTTATAACTACAATAACCACATTAATATTCGAAA
The DNA here is from genome assembly GCF_027707745.1 of Aeromonas sp. QDB23. Classification (NCBI taxonomy): domain Bacteria; kingdom Pseudomonadati; phylum Pseudomonadota; class Gammaproteobacteria; order Aeromonadales; family Aeromonadaceae; genus Aeromonas; species Aeromonas sp. QDB23. The sequence goes on along the minus strand of NZ_JAPCJA010000030.1, from coordinate 30,997 downwards.
TTTAAGGCATAGACAGTATTTTAAACTGACAGATGCAACATTCATTTCGTGCCGGCACGGTCATGGCCCGCTGGTGCCAATAGCGCAGCCTATTCGGACATTCGCGTCATCACCTCTATCTTTTCAGCCACTCCCTCTCTTGCCACCACACGCGCTTCCCAAACAGGCGGAGCCATTCGCTTCGTTCATTGCGCCCTACGTCCCCCTCTGCGCTCGCCCTGCCAATCCAATTGGCTTCTGCCTTCAGGCGCATAAAAATCCTAATCCGCCCGACGAAAGCGCGACTTTTTGTGAGAAAGGTCACATATCGCGGCACCGTTAAACCACATATAAATCCAGACCCCGCAGGTGATTAATTTATTGACATGGCGCATAACAAACCTTGCTGCACGCTTTATACCAATTCATTTGTTTGTTTTTAAAGAAAAAATCAGCAACGACCTGAAAATGGCGAGTCCTGCCTGAAAACGGGATCTTCATCACATCGCGTTTTACTGCGCACAAAAATCCAGTGATTAGCACATTTGTCCGATAGGGAGGGGGCGAGCGAGCCGCGATAATGATCAGGTCATTTTTATCCAGTACGTCGATACGTACTCACGCATAGCTTCCGTCACCGGAAGCGGGGAGAGCGCCATGATCACCACCTTGATCAATGAACATCTGATCAATCTCGATTTGAAAGCGACGCGTAAGGAAGAGGTCTTCACCGAGATGGCCCGCCTGCTGGCGTCGCAAGGCAAGGTCAGCGACGAGCAGGCCTTTATCAAGGATCTGTGGGCCCGCGAAGAGCTGGGCAACACCGGCTTTGAGGAGGGCGTGGCCCTGCCCCACGCCAAGAGTGCGGCGGTGTGCAACCCGGCGGTCGCCATCGGCATCAGCCGCAACGGCATCGAGTACGGCGCCGAAGATGGCAAGCCGTCCCACATTTTCTTCATGATTGCCTCCCCCGATGGCGGCGCCAATCACCATATCGAGGTGCTGGCCGAGCTCTCCGGCAAGCTGATCGAAGAGGGCTTTATCGCCAAGCTGCTGGCGGCCAAGAGCCCGGCCGACGCGCTGGCGCTGCTGCTGGCGAAGAAAGAGGAGCAGAACGCGGCCCCAGCCACCAGCAAGGGTTTCATCATAGGTGTCACCGGTTGCCCGGCCGGTATCGCCCACACCTATCTGGCGGCCGAGTCGCTGGAGCGCGCCGCCCGCGAGCTGGGTTATGAGGTAAAGGTGGAGACCAATGGCTCCATCGGCGTCAAGAACAGCCCGACTGCGGACGAGATTGCCCGTGCCACCGCTATCGTGGTCGCCTGTGACAAGCAGGTGGACATGGCCCGCTTCGCTGGCAAGCCGCTGATCAAAACCGGCGTGAAAGCCCCCATCAAGGATGGCAAGGGTCTGATCCAGCAGGCGCTGAAAGCCCCGGCCTATGTGGCTGGCAAAGAAGATAAAAAGGGTGACGAGAAGAGCGCAGGCGGCAGTTCCGATCTCTATCGCTACCTGATGAACGGCGTATCGCACATGATCCCGTTCGTGGTGACCGGCGGTCTGTTGATTGCGCTGGCGCTGGCCATCGGCGGCAACCCGACCCCGAGCGGCATGCAGATCCCGGAAGGGAGCATGTGGAACCAGATCCTCAACGTCGGCGTGGCCGCCTTCACCCTGATGATCCCCATTCTGGCGGGCTATATCGCCTACGCCATCGGTGATCGTCCGGCGCTGGCGCCAGGTTTTATCGGCGGCTGGATCGCCAACAACGGCAGCTTCTACGGCGCTGATGCCGGGACCGGCTTTATCGGTGCCATCATTGCGGGCCTCTTGGTCGGCTATCTGGTGCGCTGGATTGCGACCCGCCAGTACCACAAGATGGTGCAACCGCTGGTGCCGATCCTGATCGCTCCGATCGTGGGTTCCCTGTTTATCGCTGCGGTATTCATCTTCATCATCGGCGCCCCGATTGCCGACATGATGACTGGCCTGAACGCCATGCTGCTCTCCATGAGCGGTGGCAGTCTGGTGCTGCTGGGTATCGTGCTGGGTGGTATGGCTGGCTTTGATATGGGTGGCCCGGTCAACAAGGTGGCGTTTCTGTTCTCCGTCGGCATGATTGCCTCCGGTCAGACCCAGTTTATGGGAGCCATGGCCTGCGCCATCCCGGCCGCGCCGCTCGGCATGTCGCTGGCGACCGTGCTCGGTCGCAAGCTCGGTATCTTCGATGCCTCTGAAATCGAAGCGGGCAAAGCCGCCGGTGCCATGGGTCTGGTGGGGATCTCCGAAGGGGCGATTCCATTCGCCGCCCGTGATCCGCTGGCCGTTATTCCGGCCAACATTCTGGGCAGCATGACCGCTGCGGTGATGGCCTTCCTGTTCGGCATCACCAACAGCGTCGCTCACGGTGGCCCCATCGTCGCCCTGCTGGGTGCGGTCAACAAACCGCTGCTGGCGCTGCTCTGCATGGTCTGTGGTGCCATCGTCACCGGCGTGGTGGCGGTTGCCCTGAAAAAACTGCGGGTCAAAAAGAGTGACGAGGTAACCCTGGCCAAGGCGGCCTGAGTGCCTCCTCGCCATCGCGGCTCGTAAAACATGACAAGAGGCCACCCCACGGGGTGGCCTCTTTGCGTTTGTCGAACAAACCCGCCAAGGGGATTTGCCTTCTGTTATGCCCGCAGTAATGGGCGCTGCTGATGCTGAGCCAGGGTCATCAATACCTCCAGCTGCTCCTGTTTTTGCACCATAACGCCATTGCGGCTGGTGCGCATGCTGCTGACCACCTCCTCCGTACTCAGGGCCGCATTGCGCGGATCGTGCATCGCCATGACACCGATCACCTGCGCGGTACGTCCCACCCCGGCACGGCAATGAACCACCGGTAGCAATTTGTTCTCATCCCCCACCGCCGAACTGCCCGCCTTCTCATACATGGCGCGCTTCGCTTGCGCATTTTGCTCCAGCAGGGCTGACAGCCGTTCAGTCACCTCGGCGCTGACGGCGGTTTTATCTGGCCAGTTGCTGACATGAACCACAGGCACCTGGATCCCCTTCTTGCCAGAGCCGGGCATGGTCAGTGCCATCTGATAAACATCGGCCTGAATGCCATCACCCAGGTCGACACTCATCTTGTGATCGGACTTTACCGATACCGCCCCATATTGGCCGCTCTGACGAAAATAGTCGGGCATCTTGAACTGGGGATTGGCGATTTCGTTGGCGGAAGCCAGAACCGCCAGTACCGGCGTCCGGTTGTCGAACAGCATCTGCAAATGACTCTCAAGCTGACTGTCGAGCGGGTACTGGCAAGCAATGGAGCGATGGGTTCCGACCTGCACATAGTTGGCGTTGAGATCAGGGCGCACGGCGGTCATCTTGTTGGCGCGAATATCGTTGAAGCGGTTGAGCTGACTGCCATCGCGGCTTTGCAGATAACGATCAGGTTGCACCGAGGGTTGCAGCTGTTGCTGTAAACCGGCCAGCCTGCTGCTCAGTTCCCGCTTCGTCTGCACCCCGTAAGGATCAACCGCCGCAGGGGTCACCATTCTGGGCGCGGCACTCATCAGTCGTTCATGCTGCTGGGCCAGTGCCGGGCCGGCATTGCGCGGAGGAAGGGCCGGAGCCTGACGTGGCGGCAATGGCGGCGCATCCTGACCTGCTGGCGCGCTCGCCCCGTGATGCTGTGTTCCCTGCTGACGCATGGCGGCATCCAGCAAGGTCTTGGCATCCCTGAGGGTCAGCTGGTCGCTGCGCAATCCCACCAGTTGGCTCTGGCCATGGCCGAGGCTGCGCAGCTCGAAGTTATTGTGATTGAAGCGCACTGTGCTCTTGTGCAGCTCAGCGACATCGTTCTGATTGAGGGCAATCTCCTGCACATGATGAAGCACTTCCCGAGCGAATGCTTGTTCTGTATCCCGGGCACCATTGGTGACGGTCAACCCCTGAAAACGTCCCTCCGTGTTGGCAGCCACGCCGCCTCTCAATTTGCCGGTCACCTCGCCATGTTGCTGCTCGACAAGTCGGGTTACCTGTTGGTGAAGAGAGTGAATCGCTAAGGTCATGTTTACCTCGAATGACATGAGTGAGCCGCGAGTATAAAAAGTGCTATTCCCCTCTCCTTGCACTGCCGGTCGGAAATTTTTAGCCATATTGCAAAGTGACCGATAGCAACAAAATCGACACCCATAAATGACAAATGAAATGGTTGTTTTTCGATAGTTTGCCCACCTCTCTCCACCTCTGCTGCAGGCAGCCACACATGAACGAACAATTTGACGCCGCGTTAAACGCCCTGGGCCACCACCTCGGGATCCCGCTCACTACCACAGAGGGCGTTGCCAGCATCACACTGGACAATAGCCATACCATCCATCTGGCAGCGATCGGCGATAGCCAGCTTGCCCTCTTTATGCGCCTCTCTCCCCTCAAAGATGCAGAGCAGGCCATAGTGCTACTGCAACAAAATCTCTTCTCGGCCAATCCCGCCAGCCCGCGTATCGCACTCTCTCCGGATAATCATCTCATCCTCTGGAGCCAGCATCCCCTGAGCGCCATGGATGGCAGCACCCTCTATCAGGCCCTGACCACCCTGCATCACCATAGTCTGAGCCGATTATCGGCCGCCTCTGACATCAGTGAGGCAGACAGACATGACTACTCGCCATCCCCTCTGCTGAAGGTCTAGGCAACCGAAAAACCAATACAAGGCCGCTTGCACCGGGCGGCCATGTCACCGGCCTGTGACAGCCAAACCGTTCGCCAAGCTGGCCACTTCGCCATCAATCTGGCCTGCTCAATGTGATCCTCTTCACGCTTGGGGGCCAAATCGGACAAAACTAGGAAAATTTCCTAGCCCCACTAGGGATGGCTCTCAAGCCATTTATTTCACCCCTGATTAGAGTCACCTCACCTGATGTCGTGACCCGCACCGCGACGGGCAATGTGCCCCGTCATCCCGTGCCGGGCCCGGGTTTATATGGATGGAGCGTCGAGCGCAGCAACGGCTGGCAGCCCCTGACTTTCCGTTCCCCCTTCCGTGGCGTGACCTCTTACAACCTATCTACAAATGAGGGGCGCGGCGGAAATACCGTCTATCTCGCAGAGGATGAACGAAGATGTTGAAATTTCTCCAACAGGTCCGGGTCCCCACCCTGGACCTGCCGGTCGAAGCCCGGCGCAAGCTCTGGTTCAAGCCGTTTATGCAATCTTATCTGGTTGTATTTATTGGCTATTTGACCATGTATCTGATCCGCAAGAACTTCAACATTGCGCAAAATGACATGATCCAGGAGTACGGTCTCTCGATGACCGAGCTCGGCATGATCGGCCTTGGCTTCTCCATCACCTACGGGGTGGGCAAGACCATCGTCTCCTACTACGCCGATGGCAAGAACACCAAGCAGTTCCTGCCGCTGATGCTGATCCTCTCCGCTCTGTGCATGCTGGGCTTCAGCGCCAGCATGGGCGGCACCGGCTTCAGCCTCTACTTCATGATCTTCTTCTACGCAGCCAGCGGTTTCTTCCAGAGCTGTGGCGGCTCGTGCAGCTACTCCACCATCACCAAGTGGACCCCTCGCAACAAGCGCGGCACCTATCTGGGTATGTGGAACCTCTCCCACAACGTGGGCGGTGCCGGTGCGGCCGGTGTGGCGCTGTTCGGTGCCAACTACCTGTTTGATGGCAACGTGCTCGGCATGTTTATCTTCCCGTCCATCATCGCGCTGGTCGTCGGCTTTATCGGCCTGCGTTTTGGTAGCGATTCACCGGAAGCCTATGGTCTGGGCAAGGTAGAAGAGCTGTTTGACGAAGTGGCGAGCGAAGAAGATATCGCCACCGAAGAACAGAAGCTGACCAAGGGTCAGATCTTCGTGAAGTACGTGCTGCTGAACAAGGTGATCTGGCTGCTCTGCTTTGCCAACATCTTCCTCTACGTGGTGCGCATCGGTATCGACCAGTGGTCCACCGTCTACGCTCACCAGGTACTGGGCTTCTCCAAAGAGATCGCCATTCAGGGCTTCACCTTCTTCGAAGTGGGCGCACTGGTCGGCACCCTGATGTGGGGTTACCTCTCCGATCTGGCCAACGGCCGTCGTGGTCTGGTGGCTTGCGTGGCGCTGGCGCTGATCATCGCCACCCTGGGTCTCTACCAGCATGCGACTACCCAGTTCATGTTCCTGGGTTCACTGTTCACCCTGGGCTTCCTGGTGTTTGGTCCGCAACTGCTGATCGGCGTGGCCGCCGTGGGCTTCGTACCCAAGCAGGGCATCAGCGTGGCCGATGGCGTCAAGGGCACCTTTGCCTACCTGATTGGTGACAGCTTCGCCAAACTGGGTCTGGGCATGATCGCCGATGGCACCCCCATCTTCGGTCTGACCGGCTGGACCGGCACCTTCGCCGCGCTGGACATCGCCGCAGCCACCTGTCTGGTGCTGATGGCCTGCGTAGCCGTGGCCGAAGAGCGCAAGATCCGCCGCATCAAGCGCGAACTGAAAGCCACCGAGCTGGCAGCCCAGACCGCCTGATCCCCTCAAGATTGTCGCTGATTGTTCAGGGCCACCCACACGGGTGGCCCTTGTTGTTTGGGGAAACCGGACACCCTACTGGCCCGACATCTGCCTGCGCTGCCGCTCAAGGGGCAGGCATATCCCCATCAAGATCCCACTTTTCATATGGACTTTTGGTAAAAGCCCCCCGCTGGCGCTATCTTGTGGCTCCCCCTTGTCAGCATCACAGAGAGCAGATGAAGATCGTCGCCGTCACCGCTTGCCCGACCGGTATTGCCCATACCTATATGGCTGCCGATGCCCTGCAAAAAGCCGCCACTGCGCTGGGGCTCAAGATCAAGGTCGAAACTCAGGGCGCCATGGGCATGGAGAACATGCTGACCGCCCGCGATATTGCCAGCGCCGATCTGGTGCTGATTGCCTCCGATATCGAGATCGAGCAGAAAGAGCGCTTCCTCGGCTGCCCCATCCATCAGGTGACACTAGAAACCGTGCTGCTGGATGCCAACGCCGTACTCAAGGCCCTGCCGATCCCGGCCTGATGCTGACCCGCGAGATCACCTTCTACTGCCAGCAGGGGTTGAGCATCACCCAGGCCAAGCAGTTGAACCGGCTGGCGGGGATGTTCAAATCCACCATCCGCTGCGCCAACCTCACCCGGCGCCAGACCGTTGCCGCCAGCAACCAGCTCTCCCTGCTGACCCTCGCCACCCAGCCCGGCGATCTCTGCCAGTTGCAGATCGAAGGGTGCGATGCCGAACTGGCCCATATGGCCTTCACCTGCTGGTGCGGCGAACTGGGTCAACCGCTGGTGCGCCCGCGCACCGCCGCGCTGGCCGAATTGCGACTGGCCAACGCCCTGCCCGACTACCATTTTGCCCTGCGCCAGTTGGCCCACAGCCCCGAACCGCTGAGCAAGAGCGAGGCACTCGAACATCTGATCGATCTGCTGCCCGCCGAGCTGGTCACCAACCGCGCCACCCTGACCGCCGCGGTAGAGGGGCGCGAGCAGGTCTCTGCCACCATCATCCGCCCGGGCCTTGCCATGCCCCATGTATTGAGCGAAGGGATCAGCCAGCCAGCGCTGACCCTGCTTAGCTGCAAGGAGCCCATCGAGTGGGGCTCTCAAATCGGGCCGGTAGAGACCATTATTCTGCTGGCGGTGCCGGTTGGCAGTGGACGGGAGACCCTGCGCCCCCTCACCCGACTGGCGCAGGCGATGATCGACGATGTAGTCAGCCACGCCCTGTTGCAGGCAGGCTCGGCCCCCGCCCGTCAGGCTATTGTCATCGAGAGCCTGCTGAGCTAGACGAATTAGCTCTGGGCGCTGCTTGTTGTGACGCAACAGCCATTCATCCTGCCCTCAGCACCCTGTGGTACACTCGCTGCCATCGTCTGTCTGAAGTGTGTATCCGATGAAATCTCCCCGTTCCCGTCTCTCTGTCAGCCGTTCGCCGCGCGATAACGCCCCGCGCTCGGCGGCCAAACCAGCCGCACCCCGTCATGCCGCCCCCCGCAAACCGGAGCTGGCGCCCGAAGATCGCAAGCTGTTGCTGTTGAACAAGCCCTACATGGTGCTCTGCCAGTTCACCGACGAGGCGGGCCGGGAGACCCTCAAGGATTACATCAAGGAACCCGGTATCTATGCCGCAGGGCGGCTCGATCGCGACAGCGAGGGATTGCTGCTGCTCACCAATGACGGCAAGCTGCAGGCTCGCCTCACCCAGCCGGGGGAGAAGACCCCCAAGACCTACTGGGTGCAGGTGGAAGGAGTGCCGAGCGAGGAGAAACTGGCTGCTCTGCGCGCCGGTGTGGAGCTCAACGACGGCATGACCCTGCCCGCCGAGGCGCGCATCATGGATGAACCTGTGGTGTGGCCGCGCAATCCCCCCATTCGCGAGCGCAAGGAGATCCCCACCAGCTGGCTGGAGATCACCATCATCGAGGGGCGCAATCGGCAGGTGCGGCGGATGACCGCCCATATCGGCCACCCCACCCTGCGCCTTATTCGCTACGCCATCGGCGACTGGACCCTGGATGGTCTGGCCCCCGGCGAGAGCCGCGCCCTGCCCGCTCCCGAGTTGGCGCCCGCCCCGCGCAGGGCACAGGCATCCAACAAACCGCGCAGTCAGGGCTCAGGCAGCAGCAATCCGCGCGCTGCCCAACCGACCCGAAGCCCCCATGGTCAGGGCCAGGGGCGCGACAACCGTGACACGAGCCCGCACCCGGCCAATCGCAGCGGCGGCCGTGGCACCGCGCGCCGACCGGCCCGTAGCAAGCCCTCGGAATAACGCGCAACCCGCAGGCAATCGAACACGCTGAATCGAGCCCCCGCTTCGGCCGGGGCCAAACCGGTAACGAGACAAGGAGTCCTTATGAGCGATAACCTTCCTGCATCGCAGGAGAAAACGCCGCACGAGCGCATGCAGGCCAGATTGACGGTCGCCGCGCTGGTGCAGTGGCAGGGCCGCTTTCTGGTGGTGGAAGAGGAGATAAAAGGCCAGCGCCGCTTCAACCAGCCCGCCGGTCATGTGGAGGCCGGTGAAGATCTGCTCACCGCCGCCTGCCGCGAGCTGAAAGAGGAGACGGGGCTGACCGCCACGCCTACTGCCTGGCTTGGCACCTATCTCTACAAACCGGCCGACAGCGAGGCCACCTATGTGCGCACCGCCATCATCTTCGACCTTGAAAAAGCGCCCGGTCAGCACCATCCAGAGGATCCTGATGGCGATGTGCTGGCTTGCCACTGGCTCACCCTGGAGGAGATCGCCGAGTGCAAACCGGCCCTGAGAAGCCCGCTGGTGTGGCAGTGCATCGAGGATTATCTGGCGGGGACACGGCTGCCGCTGTCGGCACTCAAGGCCTTTATTTGAGAACCTGTCCACGCTCTTACTGCGAGGCCGTGATCAAGGCTCATGTGCTGCTCGCTTGTTTGCAATCAGGAAAGCTCACGTATATACATACGCTCCGGTTCCTGCGCTGCTCTTTACCTTGCTGACGGCCTCTCGTGACAGATCGTGAACAGGCTATCCGATATCGTTTGGCACCATTTTTTCATCATGGTGCTGACAAACAGAAAAACGATTTCCTGCTATCAGGCTCCTGATGGGAACTGCGGCATGGATATGTGACCGGGGGCGCAAAACTCTGGTAGAATACGCCCCGTTTAAACGAACTGGTAACTTCGACTAATGACAGACAACAGCCAAATCAAGGTGATCGTCGGCATGTCCGGCGGCGTGGATTCTTCCGTCTCGGCCTACCTGCTCCAGCAGCAGGGCTATCAGGTCGAAGGCTTGTTCATGAAGAACTGGGAAGAAGACGACACGGACGAGTACTGCTCTGCCGCCCAGGATTTGGCTGATGCCAAGGCTGTCTGCGACAAGCTGGGGATGAAACTCCACACCATCAACTTCGCGGCCGAGTACTGGGACAATGTGTTCGAGCACTTCCTCGAAGAGTACAAGGCGGGCCGCACGCCGAACCCGGATATCCTGTGCAACAAGGAGATCAAGTTCAAGGCGTTCCTCGAATTTGCCGCCGAAGAGCTGGGTGCCACCTACATCGCCACCGGCCACTATGTGCGCCGTGACGACAGCACAGGCCGCCCGCGCCTGCTGCGCGGTCTCGATACCAACAAGGATCAGAGCTACTTCCTCTATACCCTGAGCGAGAAGCAAGTGGGTCAGAGCCTGTTCCCGGTTGGCGATCTGGAGAAGCCCGAGGTGCGCCGCATCGCCGAGCAGCTGGATCTCATCACCGCCAAGAAGAAAGACTCCACCGGTATCTGCTTTATCGGCGAGCGCAAGTTCAAGGACTTCCTGGCCAAGTTCCTGCCCGCCCAGCCCGGTAAAATCGAGACCGTGGATGGCAAGGTGATCGGCGAGCATCAGGGTCTGATGTATCACACCCTGGGCCAGCGCAAGGGGCTCGGCATCGGTGGTCGCAAAGATGCCACCGAAGAGGCCTGGTATGTGGTCGATAAAGAGGTCGAGCGCAACGTGTTGGTGGTGGCGCAGGGCGAACATCCCCGCCTCTACTCCGATGGTCTGATCGCCAGCCAGCTGCATTGGGTGGATCGCACCCCCATTCGCGAGCCGCGCCGCTGCACCGTCAAGACCCGCTACCGTCAGCAGGATATCCCCTGCCTGATCCAGCCCATCGACGACGAGACCATCCGGGTCATCTTCGACGAAAAGCAGGCTGCGGTCACCCCGGGCCAGTCCGCCGTCTTCTACGACGGGGAAGTGTGTCTGGGCGGCGGCATCATCGAACAGCGTTTCAGCCATCCGGTTTGAATCCTTAACAGAAGGCAGCAGACGTGAGCGATAAATTCCAAGACAGAACAATGGCCTTTGCCGGCATCTGCCAGGCCGCGTATCTGGTGCAGAAGGTGGCCCGAGACGGCAGCTGTGACGAGGCGGCCCTGCGCGAGAGCCTCTCCAGCATTCTGGTGACCAACCCGAGCCAGCCGCTCGAGGTGTTCAACAACACCCATCTGGCCATACGCGACGGCTACCGTGCGCTGGTCGAGCAGCTGGGTGCCGACGGCAGCCAGAAGAATGCCGAGCTGACCCGCTACGTGGTGAGTCTGATTGCACTGGAGCGCAAGCTGGCCAAGCGCAAGGACATTCTCAATATGCTGGGTGAGCGGATCAGCCAGATTGGTCGCCAGCAACAGCACTTCGATCTGCTCGACGAGCAGATTTTGGCCAACATGGCGAGCATCTACAGCGATCTTATCAGCCCCATCGGGCCGCGCATTCAGGTGGCAGGCACCCCGCTGTTCCTGCAGCAACCGCTGGTGCAGCACAAGGTGCGCGCCCTGCTGCTGGCTGGCATTCGTGCCTGCGTGCTGTGGCGTCAGCTCGGTGGCAGCCGCACCCAGATCATCTTCGCTCGCAAGAAGATGGTGGAGCTGGCCAAACGTTACTAATCATCGGCTCGCGCGCGGGCAAGCGAGGTCAACATCAGGGTGAACAGCCGCATATCCGCCCTGACGACGACTCAGCACCACGCGCGAGTGGATACGGATCCCCCACACAAATCATCAGGAGTTCACCCCATGGAGCTGTCCGCGCTGACTGCTGTTTCCCCGATTGACGGTCGTTATGGCGACAAGGCCGATGCCCTGCGCCCTATCTTCTCCGAATTCGGCCTGCTGCGTTTTCGCGTCGAAGTCGAGGTGCGCTGGTTGCAAAAACTGGCCAGCCACGCCGGGATCCCGGAAGTCCCTGCCCTGAGCGCGGCCGCCAACGCCCTGCTCGACGGCATCGTCAGCAACTTCAACGAGAGTGACGCCGCCCGTATCAAACAGATCGAGCGCACCACCAACCATGATGTGAAAGCGGTGGAGTACTTCCTCAAAGAGAAGGTTGAAGTGAACCCGGAGCTGGCGGCTGTCAGCGAGTTCATCCACTTCGCCTGCACCTCGGAAGACATCAACAACAACTCCCACGGTCTGATGCTGAAAACCGCTCGCGAAGAGGTCATCAAGCCTTATTGCGAAAAGCTGATCAGCGAGCTCAAGCGTCTGGCTCACGAGTACCGTGACATGCCGCTGCTCTCCCGTACCCACGGTCAGCCTGCCACCCCGAGCACCATGGGCAAGGAGATGGCCAACGTCGCCTACCGTCTTGAGCGTCAGTTCAAGCAGATCATGGCGGTGGAGATCCTCGGCAAGATCAACGGTGCAGTCGGCAACTACAACGCCCACCTTAGCGCCTACCCGAATGTGGACTGGCACCAGTTCTCCGAGGAGTTTGTTACCTCTCTGGGCCTGACCTGGAACCCCTACACCACCCAGATCGAGCCGCATGACTATATCGCCGAGCTGTTCGACGCCATGGCCCGCTTCAACACCATCCTGATCGACTTCGACCGCGATGTGTGGGGTTACATCTCTCTGGGCCACTTCAAGCAGCGCACCATCGCGGGGGAAATCGGCTCCTCCACCATGCCGCACAAGGTCAACCCCATCGACTTCGAGAACTCCGAAGGCAATCTGGGTCTGGCCAACGCCGTGTTCCAACATCTGGCGAGCAAGCTGCCCATCTCCCGCTGGCAGCGTGATCTGACCGACTCTACCGTACTGCGCAACCTGGGTGTGGCGGTGGGTTATTCGCTGATCGCCTATCAGGCGACCCTCAAGGGTATCTCCAAGCTGGAAGCCAACAGCGATGCCATGGCCGCTGACCTGAACGCCAACTGGGAAGTGCTGGCCGAGCCGATCCAGACCGTGATGCGCCGCTACGGTATCGAGAAGCCTTACGAGAAGCTCAAAGAGCTGACCCGTGGTCGCCGCGTCGATGCCGAAGGGATGCGTACCTTTATCGACACCCTGGAGTTGCCGGAAGCGGTGAAGGTTGAGCTGAAGAAGCTGACCCCGGCCAACTACATCGGTGACGCCCAGCGTCTGGTTGATCTGCTGAAATAAGCGGATAAATGACACCACCGGGGCCCTGTGCATGATCTGCAACAGGGCCCCGGTTATTTTATGTGGCACCCTATACAGGGTTTGCAAGAGGGCTTGCCCGAGCTTGGCAGCCGCCTCTGGCAAGACCTCTCCTGACCTTTGTCGAACCCTTTGACGAGAAGATCTATGTACGAACTCAATCTGGATATCGCTCACTTCCTCGAGCACTACTGGCAGAAGCGCCCGCTCCTTATCAAGGGCGGCTTCACCGACTTTCAGGATCCCATCAGCCCGGACGAGCTGGCGGGTCTGGCCATGGAAGAGGTGGTAGAGTCCCGCCTCGTCACCCGTTTCGACGGCAAGTGGGATGCAGCCCACGGCCCCTTCGAATCCTACGACCATCTGGGCGAAGAGAACTGGACCATTCTGGTACAGGCTTGCAACCACTGGGCGCCCGAGGTGAACGAACTGGCCGTGCCGTTCCAGTTTATCCCCGGCTGGCGACTGGACGACGTGATGGTGAGCTTCTCCACCCCGCATGCGGGTGTCGGCCCCCACATCGACCACTACGATGTATTCATCACCCAAGGCCTGGGCAAGCGTCACTGGCGGGTTGGCGATGCGCTGCCGCTCAACGAGTTTGCCGCCCACGCCGCGCTGCTGCACTGCGAACCGTTCGAGGCGATCATCGACGTCATCATGGAGCCGGGCGATATCCTCTACATTCCGCCCAGATTCCCCCACGAAGGCTACGCCATCGAACCCTCCATGAACTTCTCGGTCGGCTTCCGCGCACCGGATGCCAAGGCGCTGATCTCCTCCTTTGCCGATCACCTGATCGACAACGAGGTGCGTACCGAGCGTTACAGCGACCCGGATCTCAAGCCCCGTGCCCGTCACGGCGAGATCCAGCCCCACGAGCTGCACCGTCTGCGTGAGCTGATGCAGCAGGCCCTCGATGACGAGACCCTGTTCAAGGAGTGGTTCGGCACCATGATCTCCGAGGCCAAGCACGATCTGGATGTCAATCCGGTCGAGCCGGACTACAGCGCCGAAGAGGTTGCCGACCTGCTGACCCAGGGCGAGCCCGCCATCAAGGTGCCGGGTCTGCGATCGGTCTGGTTTAGCGGTGATAGCCAGCAGTGCTATATCGACGGCGAAGCCTGGACCCTGCCAAGCATCGATCCCGCCGCCATTTCGCTGCTGTGTGACAAAGACATCATCACTCAGGCCGACATGGTTGAACTGGCCGATCAGGCCGGTTTCCTGCAACTGCTGACCCGTCTGGTCAACCGCGGTTACTGGTTCTTCAACTGAACCTGCTGTAATTGAACGATAAAAAGGCGCCTTATGGCGCCTTTTAAATGGCTCCGCAGCTGCTCAATTAACAATCTATTCGCGAAGCTGAACCTACTCTTGATGAACCTGCATGTGGTGCTTTGTTGAACGAAAGCGGCCACGTATCATGCGGTCGTTCCTGTTCAGAAGAGAAGCGCCACCATGCAAATCACCTCCCAGCCCATGCCACTGCCCGATTACAGCAAATACCCCTCCTACCCCGATGTGACACCCGAGCAGATCAATAAAGCCCGCAATGAAGCGTTGGCCAAAAAGGATGAGGTGAAGGCGCAAAGCGAGGAGACGGCAACGGCTCGCAGGACCATGGCGGTCTCTTATACGGCCAACCAGCAGGATAAAGCCGTGGTGGAGCGCTACCTGGAAGCCAGCGGTCAGGAGACCGACAGCAAGTCGGGCCCGAGCACTGCTGAAGTGTATCAGGCGGCGAATCGCTACCAGCGCCAACAGAATCTGAGCGACTACATGCAATTCCAGCAGAGCCCGCTCGCCCGGCAGATGGGCGACATGGTGGGCGAAGATAATCGCAAGGGCACCCAGCTGGACATCGTCGCCTGAGTTAACTTGCCCGAGTGACGGACCTGAGTCAGCCCAGCAGGGACCGATATAAACTGAAAAAGCCCTCGATGAGGGCTTTTTCGTTATGGCTTGTCGCTGCGACTTCTCGCTATAGATGGGCCTCTTCTGTCAGCGCATCCGGTAACTCGTCGGGAAGTTCATCAAACAGCGGGTGGTAGAGCACCTCACCCTGCACTCCCGCAAAACCGCGTTCCTGCAGCTCCATCGCCATAAAGCAGTCGGCAGGCACCTCATAGATGCAGTGCAGGCCAAACTCGCTGGCCGGGCGGAAACCGAAACGGTTGTAGTAGACCGGGTCCCCGAGTACCACCACCCCTTTCCAGTCCATCTCGAGCGCCGTATCAAGCCCTTCACGAATAAGGTCCGAGCCAATCCCCTGACCTTGCCAGTCGGGATGAACCGCGACCGGCGCCAGACCGAGCCAGGGCCCTTCCAGGCCGTTAATGGTGATCGGGCTTAGCATCAGGTGCCCCATAAACTCGTACTCTTCCTCTTCGACCATGGTCACCACGGCAGCGCCACATTCGCGCAGGCGGTTGACCAGTTCGGCCTCATCGGAACGACCGAAGGCGGCACTCAGCAGCTCATAAACCGGCAGCATGTCACCGGGGCGCTCGGTTCTCAACATCTGGTATTACTCCTCGTACAGCAGAGCAGGCATTATTCCACATAACGGCTGGTCACTCTGAGTACCTTTGTCCAAAAATGGGAGGGTGCACTCAGGAAAACGAGCTGCAAACTGCTGCTGCAAGGCTGACAGCGTAGCCGGGGTGACCCGGTTCATCGCCTCGCAGTAGGCAAGCCAGAGGGCGGGAGCCTCCTTCGACAACCGCGCGAAGGTCAATTCGGGCGCTTGATACCAGTAGCCATCCAGCTCGTCGACCAGCTCCGGCAGCTCCACCAGCAGCCGTAACTGCTGATAACGTATCTGCGGCAAGTCACCCTGTTCCTCCAGCGCCTGCGCCATCAATTGGTTGAACCAGTGGAGCCGTGATGCACGCTCTTCACGGTTGAGCAGATCGGGCCCCTGGCGCTGCAGCGCGGCCAGTTGCAGCAGCCATGCCAGCCCCTGTTCATCCCGATCTTTGAGCAACACACCACCAAGATGGGACATCTGTTCCGGTTCAGCCTGATCCAGCAGATCAACGGGGTAACAGCGCAGCTCCAGCAACTGCTCAAGATGCGGCGGGTAGCGCAGAGAGCAGAGCGCCTCCCCCGATCCGGTCTCATCCACAAAGAGCGAGATGGCCAGCTTGCCGTTGGCTGCCTGCCGATTGCTCGTTGCGGGATCCCACAGGATCACCACGGCGATCCGCTCATCAGCAAGCCAATGGGCAATTTCCTCGGGCAAGGAATTGGGCAAGGTGGGAGCGCGATCCAGCCGCCAGTAGCTCACCTCGCACGGTTGACGACCGCTGAGCTGGCGCCGCCCGCGATAGTGCATCCCCAGTTTTGCCATCACCCGGCCGGAGGCTAAATTGTCTGGCATATGGCGAGCCGTCAGCGCAGGCAGTTGCAGTTGGTCAAAGGCGAACCCCTTGACCAAGCGTGCGGCCCGGGTGGCCAGACCGCGATTCTGCCAGGGCACGCCAACCCACCAGGCCAGCTCGCCATTCCAGTGCAGGGAGATCACCCCGACCAGCGCCGCTCCTTGCTCCTCTGGCAAGGTGATGGCCCAGCTCCAGCCAAGCCCAAGCGCCGCCTTGCGCCAGCTGAGCGCCAGCCAGTCGCGGGCCCCCTCCGGCGGATAGGGATGAGGAATATTGAGGGTGTAGCGGGCCAGCGCCTCGTCGCTGCAGTAGCGCACGATCTCACGATCATCGGCCGCCTGCAGTGGTCGCAGCACGACGCCTGATAGCGGATGATCCTCAACCAGGGTCGGCACCGTCACGCGGCGCGCCAGCAGGCGATTTAGCACGGCGCCCAAATCGGCCTCGGGGGTGAGCGGCAAGTCAGCCCCCACCGGGCCAAGGGTCAGCAGCCCCTGCTCCCTGGCGAGGGTCAGCAGCGAGGTAGAGGCACTGATCAGGATCTGGCGGCTGGGATCAACATGAAAATCCGCCAGCAGATCGCCATCGAGCCAGGCGGCCAGCAGGACCCCCGGGCAGAGCACCCCGTCAGGGGGACAACTCGCCCAGGGAGCATCGCTTTGATCGAGGGCGGACGCCGCCTCTTTGCCCAGCAGCAGTTGCCAGCGATGGCCTCGCTGCTGCCAGTGCCGCAACAGCGCAGTCCACTGCGGCTGCCACAGAGTCGCCTCGATCAGCAGTTCCATCAGCTGGCCTGACAGGCCGCCGGCAGCGTCAGGTGACGGGGATGAGCTTCGATACGGGCGATCCAGCTACGGATAGCTGGCCACCCCTGCAGGGAGAAGATCCCCTCCTCTGCCACGTGGGTGTAGGCATAAAGGGCGATATCGGCAATGGTCGGCGCATCACCGCACAGGTAGGGGCTCTGTTTCAGCTGCTGTTCCATTACCGCCAGCGCCTTCTCGCCACCGGCTTTCAGCCCGTCGAGCCGCGCCTCCTGAGACTCGGGGCGGCCAAGATAGTGAACGATAAAGCGGGCCACCGCGATATAGGGCTCATGACTGTACTGCTCGAAGAACATCCATTTGAGCACCTCGGCCTGCTGGCGCGGATCGGTGGGCCACAAGGCGCTGCCTTGCGCCAGATAGAAGAGGATGGCATTGGATTCCGCCAACGCATCGCCTTGGCCCATCTCCAGCACCGGGATCTTGCCGTTGGGGTTCATGGCCAAAAACGCGGGGGTACGGATATCCCCCGCCTGAATATCCACCGCTACCCACTCAAGGGGCAGATCCAGCCAGCGGGCCAGCAGCCACACCTTGTAGCAGTTGCCGGAACGCAGATCACCATACAGACGCATACACACTCCTTGTGAAAACGAATTTGAACAGCGCGATCAGGGGGCCAGACGCTCGATATGCCAGCCATCCCCTTCGCGGGTGTAGTAGAAACGGTCGTGCAGCCGGTGTTCGCCACCCTGCCAGAATTCCACCGTTTCGATCACCACCCGGAAGCCGCCCCAGAAGCTCGGCAGCGGCACTTCGCCATTGGCAAACTTCTGCTTGAGCTCGAGGAACTTGGCCTCCAGCACGCCACGGGCCGAGATGCGGGTCGACTGTTTGGAGACCCAGGCGGCGATCTGGCTATCCTTGGGACGGCTGTGGAAATACTTCATCACCTCGAAGGTGCTCATCTTCTCCACCCGGCCAGTCACATGAACCTGTCTGTCCAGCGTGTGCCAGGGGAAAAGCAGGCTGATACGGGGGTTGCCTTCCAGCTGCTGCGCTTTGCGGCTGCCCATGTTGGTGTAAAAGACCATCCCCTGGGCGTCGTAGTGCTTGAGCAGCACGGTACGCTGCCAGGGCTGACCCTCGGCATCGACGGTCGCCACCACCATGGCGGTGGGATCGGTCAGTTTGGCCTCACAAGCCTGCGCCAACCACTTCTCGAACAACACCAGCGGATCGCTCGGCAAGTCGGCCCGGTGCAGCCCGCCACGGGAGTATTCACGGCGCAGATCAGCAACATCCATCATCTTGATTTTCCTTCAAATAAATAATGGTTCCACGACCATCAAGAGAGTGACGCAGGCATTGTGCTCCGCCCGTCTGCCAGTGACAAGCCATAACGCAGCGGGGAGGCAACTGCCTCCCCGCTGTGCTTACCTGCACACTATTACCTCTCAATCGCCTCCGGCATGCACTTTTCCAGCATCCGCCGGTTATATCGGGTGGCATAGTCAATCCGTTGCTCGAACTCCGCCTCCTTGCCCATCTCAATGACATCACCGAACCCTTCCAGATAACGCACTCCGCATCGGGTCCTCGCTTCTGCTTGCAGTGACTCCACAACTCCCGGGGCCATACCGCCACGCCCGCCGCGCACGATGAGCCGATAATCCTGCGCGGCAAGGCTCTCCTCTATTGTCTCGGTCAGAGAGGCGGCCATAACCAGCCCTGTGCAGATATGCAAAAGCAGCAAACTGGCGACTAGCCGTAATATCTGCGCCATCCGGCTGCCCCTCCCATCAGGAAGATCACGATAAGACTCACAGCGCCACCACCACCGCCGCCCGCACTGTTGCCAGTAATGACGGTTGCACTCTCCGTCGTGGCCGACGCATTACCTTTTATCCCATTGATAGAGAAAAAAATATTATTGCTGCATGCCAACTTCAGCCTGGCCGTGCTGGTCAACGGTGCAGGCAACACCACACTGGCCGAGCCGTTATTGGCCAATCCGCTTGCCAGCGTCGTCCAGCTAGACCCGCCATTCTGTGTCAGTGCCAAATCCACGCGAGAGCAGTTAATGGGGGGCTGATCGGTCCCTGCAACATCCCATGTCACCATCTGGGTACTACCCGCCACCATGGTGCCGATCTGCGGGGCTGTGATGGCAAATGCCGCGCCGGTATTGATCACCTGAACCACCATTTCATCACTGCTCACCGCCCCCTGCCCATCGCGCACGGTAAGGCGGAACTGAAGGTTACGATTGGTCGCAGGCCACGCCTCTCCTTTGGCCAATACACCCGAGATCAGCGAGTTCATGGCGGGCAAGGTTCTACGGGGATCCGATGTCGGAGAGACAAAACGAAACAGCGGACGGGTTCCATCATCCATCATGGTCGCCACACTGTAGGACGCATTGCCAAGATCAACCTGCTCCCAGGTGTAACTCAGGGGATTACCGTCCAGATCCAGCGCGCTGCCGACCAGTGTGAAAGGGGTATTGGCGGGGATCACCCGATCGCCCCCCGCATCCACGACCGGCGCGTTATTGGCAAGCGCCAGATCTGTGCCGCAAGTGGGCAGAGAAACCATCAGGGTGCGCATCTGCTCGATCGACTTGCTGTGAAAAAAAGGCGCGCTGTTAACCTGCAGATTCTCTTCACCACAGATCCCGGCATAGGCCATGATGGTCGAGCCACTGCCCGGCTCCCAGGCTGAATCAGCCTTGCGACCCGTCGCACAACTGTCGGCTGTGCCGTTGAAAGAGTGTTCGGCCCCCAACTGATGCCCCAGCTCATGCGCCACATAATCAATAAAGAAGGCATCGCCGACAGGCGGTGAGCCCCCCGTCATGCCCCGTGAACGGCTGAAGGGGTTACACAGGGATCTCAGGGTCGCCACGCCGCCACCGGATGTCGCCAGCAGATGGCCCAAATCAAAGGTTGGATTTAACAAGATCCCCTGCTGGGTCTGATTGATGGCGATATCCTGGGTCGAGTTGGTGAAGGGATCCGTTGCCGGATCGGTGAAAATCACCTTGTCCGTATCGGCTGCAAGCTGAAACTCGGCACCCACATCACGGCGATAGACTTCATTGACCCGATTGAACAGTGTTGCAATAGCCGAGAGTGCAGCAACCTTGGTACCACCGTGATACTGGGTATATTCCCCGGTTGCCGAGATGGCGATGGTGTAGCGCTTGCGCAAATTGCCATCGACCAGCACGGCCCGCTCGCGATCGGCCCCCAGAGAATCCAGCACCTGATCCACATACTGTCGGCGCCAGGCATCCTGCTGCTCATAAACGGCATAGGAGAAACCGTCCTGAAGCGGATCGATGTAAAAGGTACGCCCCCGGTGAGTAAACATACCGTGAAAACCATGCATGGTGACATCGAATCGACCGGTATCCGTGGCCTGATCGATGGCCTTGCCATTGTAGGTATTGATAGAAGGGTAACGTAGGGCCAACGCGTCAGGGAGCAGGGCATTGGGATGAACATCAAACTGCACCGTAGTGCCATCGGGTAGCGGCAAGGTCAACACACTGGCAAGATGCCCGGGTTCAAAAGGCTTGTCCGGAACGACCACTCTGACCTTGTCAGCTCGCACATCATAGACGCCCCCCCTTGCCACGCTCTCATCCATGAAGGTCCACTGGGGTTCTGCCGCAACCTGAACAGACAAACTGGTGATAATCACCGCAATGCCATGCTTCATAGAGCCTCCTTGCCCTACCTTGGTGATCCCAAGTATGGTGCAGCGTAAATGGCCGTTCTGCGTGACAGACAGAAAAGAAAATCCGCACAAAACCGCTATCACGCTTAAAAATCCTGCTACTACCGATCTCCACACCTCCGGTGAAACAAGCGGACTCCCTTCAAAAACGGAAAAAATGAAGGCGCCATTGGCGCCTTCACGGATAACCTGGGGGCAGAAGTGCCCCTCATCTGGATGGGTATATTGACGTATTACTGCTTGTCAGCACCCGATGCTGCCGGGCAGTGCGTCACCATGAGCTGGTTATACTCGCTGGCATAAGCACTCAGCCTGGCATGTGCCTCTTTCTGCTCGGGTCTTATCACATCACCCAACCCATCCAGATAACGCACGCCGCAGCGTGCCTTGGCTGAGGCCTGCTGCTCGGCTGCAATACCGGGGGCGAACTCTCCCCGCCCGGCTATTACTATCAGGCGGTAATCCTGCTTGGCGAGGTTTGCACTCAGCTCCTGTTTCAGCGTGCTGGCATCGGCCTGACAGCCACCTAGCATAGCAAGCAGCAACAGGGGAATTACCCTCATGTGCGCCTCCGTTGCCAGCCGAGCAGCGCCAGTGCCAGCGTCCACAATCCGAGCGACCCGCCACCACCACCGCCACCTGAATTAGAGCCACCTTGCACCAAAGGCAGTTTGAGGGGGCTGATGGCAAAGAAGATGTTGTCGCTGCAAGCCACTTTCAGCCTGACGCTGCTGGTGAGATTGGCGGGCAGCGTCACCGTTGCAGCGCCATTGTTGGGCTGACCGGCCGCCAGGGTTGTCCAGCTCACACCCTCATCCTGGGTCACCGAGATGTCCACCTTGCTGCAACTGATAGGAGCCACCATGGTGCCCGCCACATCCCATGCAATGGACTGACTGCCCCCCGGCGTGAGAGTGACCCCGGAAAGTGGGCTGGTGATACGAAATGCCGCGCCGGTATTGTTCACCTGCACTTTCATGTCATCGCTGGCAACGCCACCCTGACCATCGCGCACCGTCAGTCTGAAATTGAGATCCCGATTGGTGGTCGGCCAAGCTTCACCTTTGGCTAAAGTACCGGAGAGCAACGATGGCAAGCTTGGCAAAATCCGCTCGGCAGAACGGGTGGGGGAAACAAAGCGAAACAGCGGCCGGGTGCCATCGTCAACCATGGTGGCGATGCTGCTCGATTCGTTGCCCAGATCGATCTGCTCCCAGTTGTAGAGCAGAGGATCACCGTCAAGGTCCGCTCCCGCCCCCTTCAGGGCAAATGGCGTATTGGCCGGGATCACATAATCGCTACCGGCGGCAGCCTGCGGGGCATTATTGCTCAACGGGAGTGTGGTTCCGCAAGTCGATACGGTCGCCATGTGCGCACGCATCCGCTCGATGGATTTGCTATGAAAATAGGGATCGCTGTGCGGCTGGATATTCTCCTCACCGCAGATGCCGGCATAGGCCATGATGGAGCTGCCACTGCCCGGCTCGAACGCCTGCCCGGTGGCCCGGTTGCCCCCACCACAACTGCCCGTTGTACCGTTAAAGGTGTGATCGGCACCGAACTGGTGGCCAATCTCATGGGCCACATAATCGATAAAAAAAGCATCCCCTACGGGGTCTGACGAACCCGTCATACCTGACGACTTGGCCCCGTAGGCGTAATAAGGCGGCATGGCATCAACACATAACACACCCAACCCCGCCAAGCCTCCGCCACCGGTGTTGAGCACATGGCCGATATCAAATGCCCCCAAATCCCCATCAGCAAAGGCCTGCGCCTGCACATCGACGTTGCGATCCGCATCCGCATCGGTGTTAACAAAGGGATCGCTGACCGGATCGGTAAAGATCACACTGTCATTACCGCTGGCCAGCACGAACTCGGCCCCCACGTCGCGCTGATAGACTTCGTTCACCCGGTTGAGCAGGGTAGTGATGGCCGCCAGGGCCAGCACCGTGGAGCCACCGTGATATCGGGTGTACTCACCGGCTGCCGAGATAGCGATGGTGTAACGCTTGCGCGCATTGCCATCAACCTGCACTTTGCGCACCAGTTTGCTGACACCCGGCCCGATTACCTTGTCGGCATCCTCTTCCAGACGGCTATGGGCATCCTTCTGGTAATAGACGGCATACCCTTCGGCATTGCGCAGCGGATCGACAAATACCATCTGGCCCTGATGGCTGAACATGGCGTGGAAACCCTGCGGCCCCAGATCGAAGCGCCCGGTATCGACCGGATGTGCCGAGTTGTAACCCTTGAAGGTGCGGATCTGCGGATACTTGGCTGCAAGGTCTGCGGGCAGCACGTCGTAGGCTTCCAGAGCAAAGGTGACCTCCCCCCCATCGGGCAGCGGCAGGGTCAGCTCACTCGCCCCGGCTTGCAGTCCGGCAAAATAGTCGAGCGGCACTTTGGCGACCCGGAACTGATGGGCCCGCACCTCATAACCCTCGTCTGCTGTTGCTCTGGCGGCAACCGTGCCCCATTCGCTGGCCATCAGGCTGGTTGAGCCCAGCATGCTGGCCATCAGCAAGGCCACCGTAGAGTATTTCGTCACATGCATTGTTTTTAGTCCTTGTATTAATGCAATCGCCTGAATTGCGGCCTGTACTTTATTTTTATTCGGCCACATCAATACAAAGCTGAAGCAACCCTTTCCACCATTCCCGAGTGGGAGTGTTGCGCCAACCCCGTCTAACCCCTATCATTGCGCGGATTTGTCAATTTTAGAACTGCCCCTCTTCACAAAGGTGCGGTTCATCTTTATCTGGCCAAGGTTAATCTCATGCTCAAATCCCCACTGTTGCCCCGTTTCGGGGATCTGGTCGTTGCCATTGTTGACGATGTGCTCGGTCAGGGTCTCACCCTGGATCGCGCTTATGCCCGTCACTTCTCCGGTATCGAACTCAAACCGCAAGAACAGGCAAGGATTGCCCTGGTCACCGGCGACCTGCTGCGTCGTCTCAGCCTCTATTGCTTCCTCACCGGTATTCAGGTGCGTCAGGCCGAAAAGAATGTCTGGCCGCTGCTGCACAGCTGGCACGCCTTCCACAAGATTGCCCAGCCCAACAACCCGACCCTGGATCGCTTCAATGAAGATGCCTTCCGCCGCCGTCTGACCGAGGCGAAGAAGAACCCGGTATTGATGGATGGTTGCCCGAGCTGGCTGGAGAAACTCGGCAGCGAGCAGCTGGGTGAAGCCTGGCCTGCCGAGCGTGCCGCCCTGGCCTGGATGCCCAAGCGCTACCTGCGGGTCAACACCCTCAAGTGCACCCGTGATGAGCTGCAAGCCATTCTGGCCAAAGAGCAGGTCACCACCATTCCGGTTGAAGGTGTGGAGACTGCCCTGCAGGTCACCTCTGACGCCGCCCTGTTCCGCACCAAGGCCTTTGCCGATGGCTGCTTCGAACAGCAGGACGCAGGCTCCCAGCTGGTTGCTGCGGCGCTGGAGGTCACCCCGGGCATGCGCGTCATCGACGCCTGCGCCGGTGCCGGTGGCAAGACCCTGCACATCGCCGCCATGATGCAGGGCAAAGGCCGTCTGCTGGCAATGGATGTGGAAGAGTGGAAGCTGGAGAACCTCAAGCAGCGTGCCCGTCGCGCCGGTGCCCACAACGTGGAGACCCGGGTCATCACCAGCAGCAAGACCGTCAAGCGCCTCAAAGAGAGCGCCGACCGCGTACTGCTGGACGTGCCCTGCTCCGGTCTGGGCGTCCTCAAGCGCAATCCGGATGCCAAGTGGCGTGATACCGCCGAGCGTCTGCCGGTGCTGGTCGCGCTGCAAGAAGAGATCCTGCAGCGTTACAGCCAGATGGTGAAGGTAGGCGGTCTGCTGGTCTATGCAACCTGCTCCATCCTGCCGCAGGAGAACCGCCAGCAGGTGGACAAGTTCCTCGCGGCCAACGAGAACTTCCGTCTGCGTGACGATCACACCGTGAGCCCGTCCGAGACCGGCTTCGACGGTTTCTACATGGCTCGTATCGAACGGATCGCCTGATCTGCCCGATGACCAGATAGAAAAAGCGGCTGCCAATGGCAGCCGCTTTGTTTTGGCGTGCTGACACCTTCCGATGGGGGCTACAGCGCAGCAATCGCCTCAATCTCGATCTTCACATCCTTTGGCAAGCGGGCCACTTCCACGCAAGAGCGCGCCGGATACATGGCATCGTGCTTGGTGAAAAAGTCGTTGTAGACCTGATTCACCGCAGCAAAGTCGTTCAAATCCGAGACAAACACCGTGGTCTTGATGATGTTGCGCACCTGGCCGCCTGCCGCTTCGATAATTGCCTGAACGTTTTGCAGCGAACGCAGGGTCTGCGCCTCGATGCTCTCCGGGATCTCGCCACTCACCGGATCCAGCGGGATTTGGCCCGAGGTGTAGATCATGTTGCCGGTCACGCTGCTTAAGGTAACGCCCTGCACATAGGGGCCGATGGCACCCGGTGCCGCTTTGGTACTGATAACCTGTCGCATCTTTAGCTTTCTCCTTGATTTCATATAAGTGGTCAGCCCGGAGCAAACCCGCTCACTCCGGGCACATCAATCAGATCATGTTGGTGAAGGTTCTGGAGATGACATCCTGCTGCTGCTCGCGGGTCAGGGCGTTGAAGCGCACCGCATAACCGGAGACCCGGATGGTCAGGCTGGGGTACTTGTCCGGATTGTCGATGGCATCCAGCAGCATCTCGCGGTTCATCACGTTGACGTTGAGGTGCTGACCCCCTTCCACATCCCGCTCATGGTGGAAGTAGCCATCCATCAGTCCCACCAGATTGTTCTCGCGATTAGCGGGCTCCTTGCCGAGCGCCCCCGGCACGATGGAGAAGGTGTAGGAGATCCCGTCCTTGGCATATTTGAACGGCAGCTTGGCCACCGAAGCGAGCGACGCGACCGCCCCCTTGCGATCCCGACCGTGCATCGGATTAGCCCCCGGGGCAAACGGCGCACCAGCGCGGCGACCATCCGGGGTATTGCCAGTCTTCTGGCCATAGACCACGTTGGAGGTGATGGTCAGGATCGACTGGGTCGGCACCGCATTGCGGTAGGTCGGCAGCGCCTGGATCTTCTTCATGAAGCGCTCGACCAGATCGCAGGCGATGGAGTCTGCCCGCTCGTCGTTGTTGCCGTACTGGGGATACTCCCCCTCAATCACGAAATCGACCGCCAGCCCGTCCGCATCGCGCACCGGCTTGACCCTGGCGTACTTGATGGCCGCCAGCGAATCGACCGCCACCGACAGACCGGCAATGCCGCAGGCCATGGTGCGATAGACGTCGCGATCGTGCAGCGCCATCAGGGAGGCCTCGTAGCTGTACTTGTCGTGCATGTAGTGGATCAGGTTCAACGCGCTGATGTACTGCACCGCCAGCCAATCCATAAAGCTGTCGAGGCTGGCCATGACGGTCTCGTAATCCAGCACCTCGTCCATGATGGGCGCCACTTTCGGGCCAACCTGGATTTTCAGCTTCTCGTCCACCCCACCGTTGATGCAATAGAGCAGGGTTTTGGCGAGGTTGGCGCGGGCGCCGAAGAACTGCATCTGCTTGCCGATCACCATGGGGCTCACGCAGCAGGCGATGGCGTAGTCATCGCTCTCGAAGTCGGTGCGCATCAGGTCATCATTCTCATACTGCAGGGATGAGGTATCGATGGAGACGCGGGCCGCATAGGTCTTGAAGGCACGTGGCAACCCTTCCGCCCAGAGGATGGTGAGGTTGGGCTCGGGCGCAGGCCCCATGGTCTTGAGGGTATGGAGGTAACGGAAAGAGTTCCTGGTCACCAGCGTGCGACCATCCAGCCCCATGCCACCGATCACCTCGGTGGCCCAAATGGGGTCGCCGGAGAAGAGGGAGTCAAACTCGGGGGTACGCAGGAAGCGCACCATGCGGATCTTCATGATGAAGTGATCGACCAGCTCCTGGGCATCCTGCTCGCTGATAAGCCCCGCCTTCAGATCCCGCTCGATATAGATGTCGAGGAAGGTGGCGGTGCGACCGAGGGACATGGCCCCGCCATTTTGCGACTTCACCGCCGCCAGATAGGCAAAGTAGAGCCACTGGACTGCCTGCTGGGTAGTGCGGGCCGGGGCTGAAATATCACAGCCGTAGCTCGCCGCCATCTGCTTGATCTGCACCAGTGCCCGCTTGTGCTCAGCCAGCTCCTCACGCTGACGGATCACCTGCTCCAGATTCTCGCCACGTTCGAGGGCCGGTTGCAGATCAGCGAACTGCAGCTCCCGCTCACGGATAAGATAATCTATGCCATAGAGTGCAACCCGACGATAATCTCCGATAATGCGACCACGGCCATAACCGTCCGGCAAACCGGTCAAAATTCCCGATTTTCGGCAGCGCAGCATCTCGGGTGAATAAACATCAAATACCCCCTGATTGTGGGTTTTGCGCAATTCGCTGAAGGTATATTCAAATTCGGGATCCATCTCCCGACCATATGCCTCAAAAGAGCTTCTGATCATATTTACACCACCAAACGGGTGCAGCGCTCTTTTTAGTGGTTTGTCGGTTTGCAGGCCAACGATTTTTTCCAGCCCCTGTTCGATATAACCGGGTCCGTGAGCAGTAATGGTCGTGGCAATATTGGTATCAAAATCAACCGGCGCATGGGTGGCATTCTCGATGCGGATCCCATCCATCACCTTGCTCCACAAGGTGGTGGTCGCCTCGGTGGCATCGGCCAGAAATTGTTCATCGCCTTCATACGGGGTATAGTTTTGCTGAATGAAATCACGAACGTTGATTTCATGTTTCCAGTTTTCACCGGCAAAACCTTGCCATGCCTGGATATAACTATCCTGCTCCAATTGCACATCAATTTTCATTCAATAAACCTCGTTCACGATTCATGACATTACAGTTGAAATATTCAGACACACTCGACCTGACGGATCTCTTGACCCAGGCGAATGGCATCCAGCGCAATCATTTTTTCTTCATTGGTCGGAATGACGGCTGCAAATATTGCCGAAGCGGGTGCAGAAATAATCCGGCATCCCATGGCATTGGGTTGTTTATTCAACGCTTCGCTCATGGCGATGCCAAATACCTGCAGCCGTTCACACACCAGTTTTCTGATAAACGTGGAGTTCTCGCCAATACCGCCGGTAAAAATAACGGCATCAAGTCGGCGCAATGAGGTGGCATGACCGCCAATATGGCGGGCAATACGGTGGACAAAGGCGTGGATCGCCAGTTTAGCGCCGGGGTGCCCTTCGTGATAAGCCGCCTCCAGCACCCGCATATCGGAAGAGAGACCGGAAATACCGAGCAAGCCGGAGTGCTTGTTCAATACCCGCTCGATATCTTCGATGGATTGCCCGGTCTTGCTGGCGATATAGGCCAGCGCACCAAAGTCGATATCACCGCTGCGACTGCCCATAATCAGCCCCTCCAGCGGCGTCATCCCCATCGAGGTATCGACGCTCTTGCCATCTTGTACCGCGCAAATAGAGGCTCCATTACCGAGATGAGCGATGACCAGACCGGCATCGTTGCCATTCAACCCAAGGAAGGAGACCGCCTGCTCGGCGACATAGCGATGAGAGGTGCCATGGAAGCCATAACGGCGCACACCGTAATCCTGCAAATATTGATAAGGCAGCCCATAGATATAAGCTTCCGGCTTCAAAGTCTGGTGAAAGCCGGTATCAAATACCGCAATTTGGGGTTGTGTCGGAAATAGCTGACGAGCCGCCATCACACCGCTCAGATTGGCGTGATTGTGCAGGGGGGCCAAGGGTGACACCTGCTTTATTTTGGCCAAGACATGTTCATCAATGATCACAGCTTCGCTAAATTCACTGCCACCATGCGCAATCCGATGACCAACCAGCACAATCGCATCCAGCAGATCCCGTTTTTTCAATTCCGTCGCAATGGCAGCCAATGCACAGGTGTGGTTATTTTCAGGTAATGACATCGCGGGCTCTTTACCCACTTGCAATTGGGGATGGGCCGTCTCAATACCATCCGCCATACCGGATATCACCACCTCACAGGATTGACTCTCCAGTACCGAGAATTTGACCGATGAGGAGCCGCAATTGATAACCAGAACCAACGAATCAAACTTCATTACATCGCCTCGAGATTAATAGTGTCGAGTCACTGCAGTCAGGGCATGTTTGCCACAGTGTTTACACCGACGATCAAATAACGGATAGCCTTGCCGACGGCACAAATAATGAGTACCAACAAAAACCGGTTATTGATCACGTCTGACTGCACCATCCAGACCCCGCCAAGGGGCCTGAATGGTTAATGACTTGCAGAAAAGGTTTTCAGAACAGCTTGGAAACAATATTCAGGATGGTCAACACACCGATGATGGTGACAAACAGGTTGCTGGCCTGACCTTTATATTTTGCCAGTGCCGGTGTCTTGCTCACCGCATACATCGGCAGCAGGCAGAGCAGAGAAGCGATTATTGGCGCACCCATTGCTTCAATCAGGTCAAGGATGTTCGGGTTGACATAGGCGACCAGCCAGGTGGAACCCATGATGAACAACATACTGATCATGTTCAGCTTCTTCAAAGATACCTTGTTCTTGTCACCTTGATAGCCAAAGCGGAGGATCAGGCCGTTCAACCCTTCCAGCGTCCCCAGGTAGTGGCCGAAGAAGGACTTGAAGATGGCAACCAGCGCAATAATGGACGCCGCATACTCCAGCGTGGTGGCAAACGCAGACTTGCTGCCAGTCATCGAGGAGAAGTGGTTGGCCAGATAGGAGAGCACAGGAATATTCTGGGCCTTGGCTTCCGCCATATTTTGCGGCGACAGGGTAAACAGACAGCTGAAGGCGAAAAACATCACCACGGCAACCATCAGCATGCTGGCACCAGAGATAATTTTGGAGCAGCGCTTCTCGGTAAAATCGCGACCAAACTCGTGCTCATACTCTTCCCGCTTGGAGACAATGAAAGAGGAGACAATTGGCGAGAAGTTGAAGGAGAAGACCATGATGGAGATGCCAAGCCAGACGGTAACCAGAATACCATCGTGACCGAACATGGATATTTCACTCAGGTTGACCTGATCAAATACTGCGCTGTTCCAGTAGGGCACCAGCGACAGGGAGATAACGATCAGGCTGGCGATAAAGGGAAACACCAGATAGCTCATCACCTTGACCATCAGATCCTTACCGAAGTAGATCACAAAGGCCATCAACAGCAGAAGTCCAAGAGCAACAACACCCCGATTGAGCGGAACCAGTTGCAGTTGATGTTCCCAGAACGCCATAAAGGTATTGGTAATGGTGACCCCATATATCCAGAGCAGGGGGCAGATGGCAAAGAAGTAGAGGAAGGTAATCACCACACCGCCCATCTTGCCGAAATGCTCTTCGACAGTTTCGGTGATATTGGCGGAAGGATTACTGCCGGAGAGGCATAATCTGGCAAGAGCCCGGTGACAATAAAATGCGATGGGATAGGCCAATATCATCATAATCAATATCGGGATCAGACCACCATATCCGGCCCGGATCGGGAAAAATAGTACTCCGGCACCAATTGCCGTACCGAACAGACCCAACCCCCAAGTGGTATCAGATTTACGCCAGGCACGCGTATTCTCTTTACTATTACTGGTCGCAACACTGTCTAATATCATGACTGCATTCCTTACAGGCTAAATTGACGAATATTGTTCTGTTCGATAATTTCAGCAATTCGGGTCAGATCGATGTTGCCACCAGAAATAATGCTGACGGTTTTTTTACCTGCTACGTAATGTTTCAGCTTGCCGCTGAGCAGCGCGGCAGAGGCAAGTGCACCCGCCCCTTCCGTAATGATTTTATTACGCTGGATCATGTCGACCATGCTGTGACGAATATCGTCCTCGGTAACCAGCACAATATCGTCCACCAATTGCTTGACGATTTCGAAGGTCAGCGAACCGGGTCTTGCTACATCACAACCATCTGCCAACGTGCTGCTGGTTCTGTGATTGGTCATGGTACCGGCATAGAAAGAGGCCGCCATGCCGTGCACATTTTCAGATTGCACACCGATGACCTTAATGGTCGGATTGATGGATTTGATAGCCATGGCAACGCCAGCAATCAAACCACCCAGGGCGAGAGCGTGAACATATTGTTAAATTGACTTCAATTCAGCCAGCCCTGAATCCAATACCTTTTCCAGATA
>NZ_JAPCJA010000029.1:44024-58081 GCF_027707745.1 Aeromonas sp. QDB23 | reverse complement strand
AGTGATCTGATGGAACAGATCCAGCGGGGTATTGGTGGCCTGCGCGATAAAAATCGCCGCCATGGTCAGATAGATGGAGGTGCCATCCAGGTTAAAGGAGTACCCGGTCGGAATGACCAGCCCCACCACCGATTTCTGGCAACCCAGCTTCTCCATTTTGTCCAGCATCCGCGGCAGTACCGACTCGGAAGAGGAGGTCCCCAGCACGATCAGCAGCTCCTCACGAATGTAGGAGATGAAACGCAGGATGCTGAAGCCTGAGGCTTTGGCGATGCTGCCCAGCACGATGAAGATAAAGAAGAGGCAGGTAAGATAGAAGCAGGCAATAAGCTGTCCCAGCTGTACCAGTGAACCTACCCCATATTTACCGATGGTAAATGCCATTGCCCCGAATGCACCGATCGGCGCCAGTCTCATTATCATGTTGATAATACCAAATATGACTTTGGAGAAACTGTCGATGACGCCGAAAATAACCTGTCCCTTTTCGCCAATATGATGCAGGGAAAAACCGAACAGCACCGCAAACAACAATACCTGCAAGATATTGCCGCTGACAAAGGCACCGATCACGCTGCCCGGAATAATATCCAGCAAAAAGGCGATAATGCCCTGTGACTTTGCCTGCTCCGCATAGGCGGAGATGGCGCTGGCATCCAGCGCGGCCGGATCGATGTTCATTCCTCCCCCCGGCTGCAACAGGTTGACCACGCACAACCCGATGATGAGGGCGATGGTACTGACCACCTCGAAGTAGATCAGGGCAATGGCGCCGGTTTTGCCGACCGCCTTCATGCTCTCCATCCCGGCAATACCGGTCACTACAGTACAGAAAATAACGGGGGCGATAATCATCTTGATCAATTTGACAAAGCCATCGCCGAGGGGTTTCATATTGGCGCCCAGTTCCGGATAGACATGCCCCAGAAATACCCCAAGGGTAATCGCGAGCAATACCTGGAAATAAAGGCTGCTAAATACTTTCTTGTGCATGATTAACGTCCTGTTAATTAATTGACATCTCATATGGTAGAAATCGGCATGCACTGAGCCGTCACGAGAAAATATCTTTCTCTCGCCAGCATCATGCTATTTCATCATCGCAACAGCGCCACTTTCACACGTTATAAGAAGCAATTAAGAGACATTAATCACACAACCAATTTAACATCATTAACACCACGATAACCATGATATATTGGTCATTGATTTATTTAAGACCTCAATGAAAACATTCCGGATATAAAAATGCCCCGCATAGCGGGGCACTTGGCATCACGAAACCGGTACCGTGGATCAGACGGAGGTATCGAGGGGGTCAAAGCCCTTGATCAGGTCATCGATGGCCTTCATCTGCTTGAGGAAGCCTTCCAGCTTCTCCAGCGGCAGGGCGCTCGGGCCATCGCAGCGGGCAATTTTCGGATCCGGGTGGGATTCGATAAAGAGACCGGCCAGACCGACCGCCATACCGGCGCGCGCCAGCTCGGTCACCTGCTCGCGACGACCACCGGAGGCCGCACCCAGCGGATCACGGCACTGCAGGGAGTGGGTCACGTCAAAGATCACCGGATAGCCGCCAGTGCTCTTCTTCATCACCCCCAGACCCAGCATGTCCACCACCAGGTTGTCGTAGCCGAAGTTGGCACCGCGCTCGCACAGGATCAGCTGATCGTTGCCGCACTCCTCGAACTTGTCGGTGATGTTCTTCATCTGGCTTGGGCTGAGGAACTGCGGCTTCTTGATGTTGATGACGTTGCCGGTACGGGCCATGGCTTCCACCAGATCGGTCTGGCGTGCAAGGAAGGCGGGCAGCTGGATAACGTCAACCACTTCGGCGACCGGCTTGGCCTGATGGGGCTCGTGCAGATCGGAGATCACCGGCATGCCGAAGGTCGCTTTCAGCTCCTGGAAAATCTTCATCCCCTCTTCCAGACCCGGACCGCGGTAGGAGTGGATGGAGGAGCGGTTGGCCTTGTCCCAGCTCGCCTTGAAGACAAACGGGATGCCCAGCTTGCTGGTCACTTCCACGTATTTCTCGCACACCGCCATCGCCATGTCGCGGGATTCCAGCACGTTCATGCCGCCAAACAGCACGAACGGTTTGTCGTTGGCTACGTCGATCTGGTTGATCTTGATATTCTTCTGTTCCATCTAAGACATCCTTAATGAAAGGGCCTGAAGCCAAGTTAGTCCGTTGCAGCCGGGCGCAGCGGCCTTGATATTCTTCTGTTTCAGTTTCAAGCCGCCCTTAATGGAGGGGCTTGGGGCTCAGATCCAGCGCGGCCAGCTGCACTTTCAGCACATCGGCGACCGGATCGTCCGGGCATTGTTCAATAAAATATTCAAAATCGTCGGCGGCCTGGCGCGGGCAGTCGAGCTGCTCGTAGATAAAGCCGCGATCCCGCGTCTCCAAGGGATCGCCGGGCTTCATCCGCAGCAACAGCTCGCTGCAGCGCAGCGCCTCGGGCATGCGATCTTCCCGCAGCAGGGCACCCTTGCTGACGTTGAGCAGCCGTTCGATGATCTCCCACTGGCCGGAGGGCTGCAGGTAGTCGGGGGTCAGGGTCGCCAAGTCACCCAGCGCGCCGCGCAGCAGCAACTCGATGCGGGCCAGACTCAGCTCGTCGCCGGTAAAGGGATCGACATAGACCTCCCCCTCGCCACCGGCAAAGCTCACCAGGAAGTGACCGGGGAAGCAGATCCCCTCCACATCGAGCCCGAGCTTGCGCCCCAGCTGGATGATGAGAATGCCGAGGCTGACCGGGATCCCCTTGCGCTGTACCAGCACCTGATTGAGATCGCAGTTGTTGGCCGAGAAGTAGTCCTGCCAGTCGCCATGAAAGCCGAGGCTGTGGTAGAAGCCTTGCAGCAACTGCTGACGCACCTCGTCGCAGGTGCCCTCTTCGATCTGCTCGTCCAGCCACTCGTCCAGCAGGTTCAGCTCGCGGATCCCCTCCTCGGCCGAGCCATAAATCTCGTCGCTGACAGACAACGCCAGCTCGGTGATGTCGTGGGCTTCGAAATCGGTCCATTCGTCTATGTGTAACATTCTCTTCATGCCTTAGCCGAACACACTCGTCTGTTTGAGCACTGCCAACTTGGCAATAAAGTAGATCCAGCCGAGCGCCCCCAGAAAGGAGCACCAGCGCACCAGATTGCTTTTGGCCAGCCGCAGCGCCATCGCCGCCAGAAATACCAGCACCAGAATGGCCATCAGCTTTTCGCTGAGCCAGGGCGTTCCGTTATTGAGCGGGTTGAGATCCAGCACCATGCAGAGCAATACGCCGGAGAGCACCACCAGACCATTGAGCCAGCCGCTGACCTTCATCACCGGCGCGCTGTAGGCACGGCCAGTGGCGGTCTGCACCCAGTAGAAGCGGAGCATAAACATCAGCACGGCCCCGGCAATCAGGGTGAGGTGCAGGTGCTTGAGCACAAAAACCATATTCAATCCTTGCATGGGGGCGCACAGGCAACCCCCCGTGTAACAGTGAGGGAACGTCAGCGCAGCGGGCAGAGGCCCAGCGTCACCCTGTCGTTATCCCCATAATCGCGTACCGTGGCTACCTCGCGGTAGCCGCTATCGCGCAGCAATTGACGCACCGCCTCCCCCTGATCCCAGCCATGCTCCAGCAGCAACCAGCCATCGGTCAGCAGATAAGCGGGGGCGTGGGCCACGATGTGGCGGATATCGGCCAGCCCGGCGTCATCGGCAACCAGCGCCGAGCGGGGTTCAAAGCGCACGTCACCCTGCTCGAGATGGGGATCGGCGCCATCAATATAGGGGGGATTGGAGACAATCACCGCAAATCGTGGCGTCTTGTCGCGATCCGGCTCGCCCAGTGGCTCGAACCAGCTACCATCGCGCACCTCGATCGGCAATCCCAGCGCAGCGCTGTTTTCGCGGGCCAGTGCTGCGGCATCGGCCATCCGATCCACCGCCCACACCTCGATCTCGGGTCGCTCGGACTTGAGCGCCAATGCGATGGCGCCGGTGCCGGTGCCCAGATCCAGCACGGCGCACGGCCCTTGCGGGATTTTGGTCAACGCCTGCTCGACCAGCACCTCGGTATCGGGGCGCGGGATCAGGGTCGCCGGGCTCACCTTGAGCGGCAGCGACCAGAACTCCCGCTCTCCCACCAGATGGGCGATGGGTTCGCCATTGAGACGACGGGCCAGCCACTCCTGCAGGGTGGCCTGCTGGGCGGCATCCAGCTCGCGCTCTGGCCAGGTCATCAGATAGCTGCGACGACAATCGAGCAGATGGCAGAGCAGCACATCGGCGTCGGCGCGGGGGGATTCCCCCTCTGCCAGCACAGCCATGATATGGGCGCGGGCCTGCTGGATCTGCATCAGTGCCACTCTACCTTATGGGCAGCACACTTAATGCGAGCTTGCCGGATCACCATTTGCATCAGTTGTTCTCGGCCAGCGAGGCGAGCTGATCGGCCTGATACTCCTGCACCAGCGGGGTGATGATGCAGTCCAGATCCCCTTCCAAAATTTCGGAGAGGCGATACAGGGTGAGGTTGATACGGTGCTCGGAGAGACGGCCCTGCGGATAGTTGTAGGTACGAATGCGCTCGGAGCGATCACCGGAGCCCACCAGATTGCGGCGGGTGCTCTGCTCGGCGGCGCGGTGGCGCTCATCCTCAGCCGCTTGCAGGCGGGCGGAGAGCACCGACATCGCCTTGGCGCGGTTCTTGTGCTGGGAGCGCTCGTCCTGACACTCCACCACCAGACCGGTCGGCAGGTGGGTGATGCGAATGGCCGAGTCGGTCTTGTTGACGTGCTGACCACCGGCACCGGAGGCGCGGAAGGTGTCGATCTTCAAGTCAGAGGGGTTGATCTCGATCTGCTCGGCTTCCGGCACTTCCGGCAGCACGGCGACGGTACAGGCGGAGGTGTGCACCCGGCCCTGGGATTCGGTCTCCGGCACCCGCTGCACCCGGTGACCACCGGATTCAAACTTGAGGCGGCCATAGACGCGCTCGCCGTCGATCTTGGCGATCACCTCCTTGTAGCCACCGTATTCACCGTCGTTGCAACTGACGATGGAGACGCGCCAGCCCTGACGCTCGGCAAACCGTGAATACATGCGGAACAGGTCACCGGCAAAGATGGCCGCTTCATCGCCACCGGCACCGGCGCGGATCTCCAGATAGCAGTTGTTGTCATCCTTGGGGTCCTTGGGCAGCAACATCAGTTGCAGCTCCTGCTCCAGCGCCTCCAGATTGGCCTTGGCGAGCGGCAGCTCCTCCTGCGCCATCTCGCGCAGGTCGGCATCGTCCTCTTCCAGCATCATCTGGGTAGTATCCAGATCATCCTGAGCCTGACGGTAACGCTGGAAGGCGTGAACGATATCTTCCAGCTGGGCATATTCGCGGGTCAGGGCGCGGTAGCGATCCTGATCCGAGACCACGTCCGGCTCGCCGAGCATGGCCTGTACTTCTTCGTGGCGCTCGATGAGGCCTTCCAGCTTTCTGATCAGTGACGGATTCATAACTCTTGCATTCTCAATGGAGGACGGGACAACCGGCAGGTTGCCCGAAAATTATGGCTCTTGCGACAACCCCAGCGCCTGCCGCAAGCGGGAGAGCTCGCTCTGATCCCCCTGGGAAGCAGCCTGGCGCAACGCCTGGGTCGGCGCGTGGATCAATTTGTTGGTGAGGCGATGGGCCATCGCCTTGAGCGCCTGTTCGGCACTCTCGCCCTGTGCCAGTGCCAGCAGGGCCCGTTGCAGCTCTTCGTCAGCCACTTGCTGGGACTGATGGCGATAGTCGCGAATGAGGTCGACCGAGCTCTGGCCGCGATACCAGCCCATAAACTCGTCGCGCTCTTCCTGCACGATCACTTCCGCCTGCGCAGCGGCCCGTTTACGGGTTTCGAGGTTCTGCTCGATGATCCCCTGCAGATCATCCACCGTGTAGAGATAGGCATCGGAGAGCTCATCGACTTCCGCCTCGATATCGCGCGGCACGGCAATATCCACCAGAAACATCGGCTTGAAGCGGCGGGCCTTGAGGGCGCGCTCCACCATCCCCTTGCCGATGATGGGCAACGGACTCGCCGTCGAGCTGATGACGATATCCGCCTCGTGCAGATAGTCGGGGATCTCTTCCAGCGTCATCACTTGGGCGCCGAATTCGGTCGCCAGGGTCTGGGCGCGCTGCAAGGTGCGGTTGGCCACCATCATCTTGGTGACGTTCTGCTCGCGCAGATGACGGGCCACCAGTTCGATGGTCTCCCCCGCCCCGACCAGCAGTACCTTGGTCTGGGAGAGATCGGAGAAGATCCGCCGACCCAGACTGACGGCGGCAAACGCCACCGACACGGCACTGGCGCCAATCTCGGTATCGGTGCGCACTCTTTTCGCCACCGAGAAGGATTTCTGGAACAGTCGCTCCAGCGTCCCCTTGAGGGATTCAGACTGCTGGGCGTGGGCGTAGGATTGTTTGATCTGCCCCAGGATCTGCGGCTCTCCCAGCACCAGCGAGTCCAGCCCGCACGCCACCCGCATCAGGTGGCGCACCGCCTCTTCGTCGTGATGCTGATAGATGGCGGTGACCAATTCAGCCGCGTCCAACCCGTGGAACTGCTGCAGCCAGCGCAGTACCTGCTCCTGCCGTTCCCCGTCCAGATTGCAATAGAGTTCGGTCCGGTTGCAGGTGGAGACGATCACCGCCTCGCTGACACCGGGTTGGCTCACCAGCTCACGCAAGGCGCGATCGATGCAGTCCGGGCCAAAGGCGACCCGTTCCCGCAAGGCGACACTGGCGGTGTTGTGGTTGATTCCGAGGGCAAGCAAACTCATGAGTGGGCGACGATCATTTCATACGCTGGGTGCAAAGGCTGCCAATTGTACGAGAAAGGGTAAGTCTTTAAAAGCAATACGGCCGCCCCGTATACTGTGGCAAATTCCTCTCTCTGGAGCCGTCTCTTGCTGCTACGTATTTTTACCCTCACCTGCCTGCTGTTGCTGGCCGGTTGTGCCACCACCCAGCCCCAGCGTGACCAGGTGAACTGGAACCAGGAGCGGACCCGTCTCGAGCAGCTGACCCACTGGCAGCTGTCCGGCAAGATGGCCATCATCACCCCCCAGCAAAAGGGCAGCGCCCGCCTCAACTGGCAGCAGGATGGCGAGGATTATCGCCTCAACCTCACCAGCCTGATTGGCACCAGCATTCTGGAGCTCTCTCGCAGCAAGGGGGAGATCACCCTGCTCGATAGCGACGGCAATCGCCACCAGAGCCAGGACGCCGAAGCGCTGATCTATCAGCTCACCGGCTGGAATATTCCGGTCGCCGGATTGCCGGAGTGGATCAAGGGGCTGCCGGGTCAGGCGGAGTTTGAACTCAACCCCGACAGCAGTCTGGCCAGCGTGCGCGATGGCCAGTGGCAGATCGTCTATGGCGATTATCGGGATCAGGATGGCTACCGCCTGCCGCACCTGCTGACCATGACCGGCCAGAACAGCCGCCTCAAGCTTCAGATCAACCAATGGACTCTTGCACGTTAATGGCTTCCACACGCTGGCCGGCACCGGCCAAACTCAACCTGTTTTTACACGTCAATGGCCGTCGTCCCGATGGCTATCACGAGCTGCAGACCCTGTTTATCTTCCTCAACCACAGCGACTGGCTCGAGTTCGAGGTGATTCAGGGTAGCGACACTCTCACCCTGAGCCCGGCCATTCCCGGCGTGCCGGATGAGCAGAATCTGATTATCCGCGCCGCCCGCCTGCTGCAGGCAACACTGCCGAGCCCGCAAGGTGCCCATATCCGGCTGGAGAAAGTGCTGCCCATGGGGGGTGGCATTGGCGGCGGATCGTCCGATGCGGCAACTACGCTAGTCGCGCTTAACCACCTCTGGCAAGCGGGTTTGAGTGAGGACGAACTCGCAGCGCTCGGCGTCCAGCTGGGTGCCGATGTGCCGGTGTTTGTCCGTGGCAAGGCGGCCTTTGCCGAAGGGGTGGGCGAGCGGTTGCAACCGGTCGAACTACCCGATGCCTGGTATCTGGTGCTCAAGCCCGATTGCCATGTGGCGACTGCGGCCGTATTCCAGGATCCGGACCTGCCCAGAGCCACGCCGAAAATGGCGTTGGACAACCTGCTGGAAGGTGAGTGGAAAAACGATTGCGAATCACTGGTGAAAAAGCGCCACCCCGAGGTTGCCAATGCGCTCGGCTGGTTGCTAGAATACGCGCCGTCAAGAATGACGGGCACAGGAGCCTGCGTCTTTGCTCAATTTGAAGACGAAGTGACTGCTCGGGAAGTGTTGGCCTGCGTGCCGGAGGGACTTGATGGGTTTGTCGCCAAGGGCGAGAACATATCACCTCTCTTCTCCACATTGCAACAGTTCAAATGATTGGGGTATCGCCAAGCGGTAAGGCAGCGGGTTTTGATCTCGCCATTCCTAGGTTCGAATCCTAGTACCCCAGCCAATTCTACCGAACAGCATTGATGATGATTAACGTGGCCGGTTTTGCACTCGGCCACGGATTCGGGTTACCGGTATCATCACAATCATTCATTGGGCAGCAGACGCCTTGTACGTTATCTTGATAAATCGTTTGCCCCAAAACGATAGGGTCTGATTTCAGACTCCCCCACATACTGGATGCAACCCCGAGGTTTCAAACCGTGCCTGACATGAAGCTGTTTGCTGGTAACGCAACGCCGGAACTAGCCCAGAAGATCGCAGATCGCCTGTTTATCAAACTCGGCAATGCTGCCGTAGGTCGCTTTAGCGACGGCGAGATCAGCGTACAGATCAATGAGAATGTACGTGGTGGCGATATCTTCATCATTCAATCCACCTGTGCCCCGACCAACGACAATTTGATGGAATTGATCGTCATGGTAGATGCACTGCGTCGTGCTTCAGCTGGCCGTATCACTGCCGTTATCCCCTACTTTGGTTATGCCCGTCAGGACCGCCGCGTCCGCTCCGCCCGTGTACCTATCACCGCCAAGGTTGTCGCTGACTTCCTCTCCAGCGTGGGTGTGGATCGCGTGCTGACCGTTGACCTGCATGCCGAGCAAATTCAAGGTTTCTTCGACGTTCCGGTAGACAACGTGTTCGGTAGCCCGGTGCTGCTGGAAGACATGAAGGCCAAGAACCTCGAGTCTCCTGTCGTCGTCTCCCCGGACATCGGTGGCGTAGTGCGTGCCCGCGCTATCGCCAAGCTGCTGGATGACACCGACATCGCCATCATCGACAAGCGCCGTCCCCGCCCGAACGTCTCCCAGGTCATGCACCTGATCGGTGACGTTGCCGGCCGCGACTGCGTCATTGTTGATGACATGATCGACACCGGCGGCACCCTGTGCAAAGCCGCAGAAGCCCTGAAAGAGCGCGGCGCCAAGCGAGTATTCGCTTACGCCACTCACCCGGTCTTCTCCGGCACTGCCGTCGAGAACATCAAGAACTCGGTGATCGATGAACTGATCATCACCGACTCCATCCCGCTCACTGCGGAGATGAAAGCGATTGGCAAAGTCAAACAGCTGACCCTGTCGACTGTACTGGCCGAAGCCATTCGTCGCATCAGCAACGAAGAGTCCATCTCTGCCATGTTTGAGCATTGATAGATTCAGCAATAACGAAAACCGCCATCAGGCGGTTTTCGTCTTTCTGGACCATCTCTTTCCAACTTTCTGCTATCTGGTACGACCCTGCCCCCGGCAGGCTTAAGGATTTACCCATGAATTGCTTGCGTCCCCTCCTGCTCGCGACCCTCACCTGCGCCCTGTTCGCCTGTCAGCCCGTCAAAGAGAACCCGCCCTTCGTGCTGACCCTGGCGCACATGAACGACACCCACTCCCAGTTTGATCCGGTCAATGCCGAGATCAAAGGGCAGATCTTTGCCCCGCAGGGGGAGACGGACACCCTCTATACCCGCTTTGGCGGTTATCCGCGCCTGCTGACCATGGCGAAAGCCTATCAGGCCGATGCGCTGGCCAAGAACCAGCCCTTGCTGCTGCTGCACGGCGGCGATGCCTGGCAGGGCAGCGGTTACTTCAAGCTCAACGAGGGGATGGCCAACGCCGAGTTGCTGAGCCAGTTCGGCCTCGATGCCATGGCGCTGGGCAACCACGAGTTCGATCTGGACAACCAGAAGCTGGCCCGCTTCATCGAGGGGGTCAACTTCCCGGTGCTGGCCGCCAACCTCGACACCAAGGCCGATCCGGCCCTCAGCAAGGCAGACAACCTCAAGCCCTTCGTGGTCTACGCCTTTGACGGCAACCAGAAGAGCCCGGTCACCGACATCAATAATCTGCCGCAAGGCAAACAGCTGGTCGCCGTCGTCGGTCTGGTGCTGGAAGACATGGGCAATATTGCCCCCAACGTCGGCAAGCTGCGCTTTGGCAAGGAGGTCGCCTCGGCTCAGGCCACGGTCGACATGCTGCAAGCCAAAGGGATCCATCAGATCGTCGCCCTGACCCACATTGGCAACGAGCGGGATCTGGCGCTGGCGGCCAAGGTGAACGGCCTCGATGCCATCGTCGGTGGCCACTCCCACAGCCTGCTCGGCGATTTTCGCAATATCGGTTGGGGCAAGACCGGCGATTACGCCAAGCTGGTGACCAATCCGGATGGCATCGGCAAGACTTGCGTGGTGCAGGCGGGCTCCTATGCCCAGGCCATCGGTCTGGCGCAGGTGACCTTTGACAGCCACGGTCAGGTGACCGACTGCCAGGGCCACAACAGCCTGCTGGCCAGCCGCGACTTCTTCGCCGATGCGGCGCGCAAGCAGGCGCTCGATGACGCCCGCAGCAAAGAGGCGAGCCAGTTTATCGACAACCAGCCCAATCTGGTGACCGTGGATGAAGATCCGCGCCTGCGCGGCATCATCGACAGCCATTACAAACCGGCGCTGGAGCAAGCCTACGGCCCGGTGATCGGCACCATTCCCGAGCAACTGCAAAATGCCCGTCGCCCCGGCGACAACGGCAGCGACAGCCACGGCTCGGATGTGGCGCCGCTGGTTGCCGAAGGGGAGTTCTACTGGGCCAATACGCCAGCAGTGCAAGCCCTGACCGGCGGGCCGGTCGACTTCGCCCTGCTAGCGGTGGGCGGCGTGCGTGCCGAACTGCCCGCTGGCGAATGGCGCGAGGGGGATAGTGCCCTCACCCTGCTGCCGTTCAAGAACCAGCTTTCGGTGCTGACCCTGACCGGCGCCGAGGTGCGCGCCCTGCTGAGCGAAACCATCACCGCCACCCTGCCCGCCAGCGCCCATGCCGGCAAGTTCCCCTACGGTGGCCACCTGCGTTACACCTTCCAGGAGACCGACGCAGGCAAGACGGGCACCCTGACCCAATTGCAGCGCAAGACCGCAAGCGGCGAGTGGCAGGATCTGGTTGATAACCAGCACTATCGGGTAGTGATGAACGCCTACAGCGCCAACGGCAACGATGGCTGGCAGGCACTGGCCAATGCCCAGCACCACCAGAGCGAGCGGGTCGACATCGCCAGCGTCAATGGCAAGCTGACCGCCTTCCCGGTGCTGAAAGTGACACAAAACGGCGAGCTGCTGAGCGCCGTCTATGCCCCGGGTCAGGCCCTCGATTGCAAGGCCAGCGGCGTGGATTGTGGCACCGATGCGGCCTCCTTCGTGGAGTATGTGCGCGATGCCCGCCCCACCCTGACCGCGCTGGATGAAGAGACAGTCACCCTGCTGCGCGCCAAATAACGGCTGTAGTCAACCAGGCACAGTCTATCGGTAAGCTGAAACGGGCCTCATGCAAGAGGCCCGTTTACCCACTGTTAGCCACCCATTAGCCGCACCTATTAGCCGCACCTATTAGCCGCAATAATGGGGCAAATTCCGCCATAACATGAGCATTGGTTGAGTGATCGCCACTCGGCGGCTAGAATATTGCGTCCTATTGCCCTGGGTAGTGTGCCCACGGCAGCTGCGAGTGAAGACATCAAGCGTGACAAGCGAAATCAAACTGATCGTCGGACTGGGCAACCCCGGCCCGGAATATGCCAAGACCCGCCACAACGCGGGCGCCTGGTATGTGGAGCAACTGGCCCGCTGGCACAATGTCAGCCTGCGTGAAGAACCCAAATTCTTCGGCCATACTGCCCGCATTCTGGTCGAGGGGCAGGATGTGCGGCTGCTCATCCCGAACACCTATATGAACCTCTCTGGCAAGGCGGTGGCCGCACTGGCGCGTTTTTATCAGATTGAGCCGGAAGCAATGCTGGTTGCCCATGACGAACTGGATCTGCCGCCAGGCATCGCCAAGTTCAAGCAAGGGGGTGGTCATGGCGGCCATAACGGCCTCAAGGACATCATCGCCAAGATGGGCAACAACAATAACTTTTTCCGGCTGCGTCTCGGGATCGGCCATCCCGGCAGCAAAGAGCAGGTGGCAGGCTTCGTCCTGACCAAGGCTCCCAGCAGTGAACAGAGCCTGATCGACGCCGCACTGGACGAGTCCCTGCGCGCCACCGATATCCTGTTCAAACAAGATATGACCAAGGCCATGAATCGGCTGCACAGCTTCAAGGCTGAAAAGGTATAGGTCGGTTTGACCCTGTACGGGCATTGTGCCGGTGCATGAACAACGACCAGAACAAGCATGACATGGGCCGCCTGCGGGCGACCCTCAACAGCATCCATCAAGTAAGGTAACAATCCATGGGTTTTAAATGCGGTATCGTGGGCCTGCCCAATGTAGGCAAATCCACCCTGTTCAACGCGCTGACCAAGGCCGGTATCGAAGCCGCCAACTTCCCGTTCTGCACCATCGAGCCGAACACCGGTGTGGTCCCGATGCCGGATCCCCGCCTCGATCAGCTGGCTGCCATCATCAATCCGCAGCGCGTTGTGCCGACCACCATGGAATTCGTCGACATCGCAGGCCTGGTTGCCGGCGCCTCCAAGGGTGAAGGTCTGGGCAACCAGTTCCTGGCCAACATCCGTGAAACCGAAGCGATCGGCCACGTGGTGCGCTGCTTCGATGACGAGAACATCATTCACGTTGCCGGCAAGGTCTCCCCTGCTGACGATATCGAAGTGATCAACACCGAGCTGGCCCTGTCGGATCTGGACGCCTGTGAGCGCGCCATTCACCGCCAGTCCAAGCGCGCCAAAGGCGGCGACAAGGATGCCAAGCTGGAAGTGGAAGTGCTGGAGAAGATCCGCGTCGCGCTGGAAAACGGTCAGATGATCCGTGGTCTGAAGCTGGATAAAGAAGAGCTGGCCGCCGTGAGCCACCTCAACTTCCTGACCCTGAAGCCCACCATGTATATCGCCAACGTGGCGGAAGATGGCTTCGAGAACAACCCCTACCTCGACAAGGTGCGTGAAATCGCCGCCGCCGAGAACGCTGTAGTGGTGGTGGTCTGCTGCGCCATTGAAGCGGACATCGCCGAGCTGGACGACGAAGATCGCGCCGAGTTCATGGCTGACCTTGGCATCGAAGAGCCGGGCCTGAACCGGGTTATCCGCTCCGGTTACGAGCTGCTCAACCTGCAGACCTACTTCACCGCCGGTGTGAAAGAAGTGCGTGCCTGGACCATCCCGGTCGGTGCCACTGCCCCGCAAGCGGCTGGCAAGATCCACACCGACTTTGAAAAAGGCTTTATTCGCGCCCAAACCATCGCCTTTGAAGACTTTATCACCTACAAGGGTGAGCAAGGC
The DNA here is from genome assembly GCF_027707745.1 of Aeromonas sp. QDB23. NCBI lineage: Bacteria > Pseudomonadati > Pseudomonadota > Gammaproteobacteria > Aeromonadales > Aeromonadaceae > Aeromonas > Aeromonas sp. QDB23. Next base: position 44,424 of record NZ_JAPCJA010000029.1, on the reverse strand, counting down.
GCCAAGGAAGCGGGCAAGATGCGCGCCGAAGGGAAAGAGTACATCGTCAAAGATGGCGATATCATGAACTTCCTGTTCAACGTCTAATCCCATGACAGGCCAGCATTTGCTGGCCTGTTTTTTATCTGTCATTGCCCGGGCAATGATGGCAATGTCTTAAAAAAAACCAGATTGTTGGGCTTTTGCGCAACAGAGGCCAATAACTGGTCAAACGCACTCAAATTGCGTTTTTCTGGCAAAAAAAGGGTTGACGCCCCAGAGCCAGATACGCATAATTCGGCCCGCACGGTGACGAGGCAACGACTCATCGGAAGCAAGGTTGGCTATGTAGCTCAGTTGGTTAGAGCATCGCACTCATAATGCGGGGGTCACAGGTTCGAATCCCGTCATAGCCACCATT
>NZ_JAPCJA010000029.1:0-44019 GCF_027707745.1 Aeromonas sp. QDB23 | reverse complement strand
ATCGGCTATGTAGCTCAGTTGGTTAGAGCATCGCACTCATAATGCGGGGGTCACAGGTTCGAATCCCGTCATAGCCACCATTAATATTGCGGAAGTGGCGAAATTGGTAGACGCACCAGATTTAGGTTCTGGCGCCCTAGGCGTGAGAGTTCGAGTCTCTCCTTCCGCACCATTAATAGCAGTACCAAACAGACCAGCTCACGCTGGTTTTTTTGTATCTGAAATTTGTATCTCCCCAGTTTTTCTCTTACTCCTCTATGAATCCATCTCCACGTTAATTCACGTTCTCGCCCCCCTTCACTGATTCCGAGCACGCCTTGCCACTCTTCTCTCTCGGCCACAAAAAAGCGGCCCGCAGGCCGCTGGTACACACATTCATCATCCCGGTTATCAGAACGGGAAGAACCAGGGAATAGCCACCACGCTCACCACCATCACCAGCAGGGTGAACGGCACCCCGATGCGGATAAAATCGGCAAACTTGTAGTTGCCCGGCCCCAATACCAGGGTATTCACCGGTGACGAAACCGGCGTCATAAAGGCGGCCGAGGCGGCAATGGCGATGGTCATGGCGAACGGATAGGGCGATACCCCCATCTGCTGTGCCGTGCCCAATGCAATGGGCGCCATCAGCACTGCGGTGGCGGTATTGGAGATAAAGAGCCCGATCACCGCACAGAGCGCAAACAGGCTGGCCAGCATCACGCGCGGCCCCATCTCCCCCACCGCATTCATCAAGCCGCCGACGATCAGATCCACCCCGCCGGTTTTTTGCAGCGCCAGCGCGAAGGGGAGCATGCCGACAATCAGGATCAGGGTCGGCCAGTGGATCGACTTGTAGGCACTCTCCATGTCGATGCAGCGAAACTTGCCCATCAGCAGACAGGCGATCAACGCGGCAATCACGTTGGGCACCGGATCGGTCACCATCAGCAGGATCATCACTCCAAGACAGAAGAGGGCATGAATGGCCTGACTGCGGGCGGGAGCCATCTCGTCCACCTCGGCAGGCAAGCCCATCAGCAAAAAGTCTCGGCTGTGGGTCTGTAGCAGCCGGATATGGCTCCAGTTGCCCACCACCAGCAGGGTATCCCCCATCTGCAGCGGCTCGTCCACCAGCTTGCCTGCCAGTGCCTCGCCGTCTCGACGCAGCCCCACCACGCTCAGGCCATAGCTGGAGCGGAAGGTCACCTCACGCACGCTTTTGCCCAGCAGCTTGGACTCGGGGATCAGCGACACCTCGGCCATCCCCACCTCCCGCGCCTGATCGGAGAAGTACTCCCCGCGCAGGATCATGGGTTCGAGCCGCGCCTCGCTGCAAAACGCCCGCACATCCACCTCGGGATCGGACATGTCGATCAGCAGCACATCCTTCGCCTGAAATTCACTGATCCCCGACACCGGCACCATCACCCGGCGAAACTTGCGCCAGCGCTCCACCCCGATGACGTGGGCACCATAGCGGGCGCGCAGTTGCAGCTCATCCAGGGTATGGCCAATCAGCGGGGAGTCCGGCCGCAGCGCCAGACGGCGGGCCCGACCGGCCAGCCGGTAGTCACGGATCAGATCGCGCAGGGTGCGGCGCCCGGTCGGCTTGCCCTTGCCCTCTTCCCCCTCGCCCACCAAAGAGCCGCGCACCAGCAGCATGTAGAGAATGCCCATCCCCAGGATCAGCACCCCCATGGGGGTGAAACCGAAGAAGCCGAAGCCGTGTATGCCGTGGCGCATCAGCTCGCTGTTGACCACCATGTTGGGGGGCGTGGCCACCAGCGTCATCATGCCGCTGATAAGTCCGGCAAAACCGAGGGGCATCATCAGACGACCGGCGGGGATGCCCATCCGGTTCGCGACGCTCAGCACCACCGGGATAAAGATGGCCACCACCCCGGTGCTGCTCATCACCGCTCCCAGACTCGCCACCGCCACCATCAGCAGCACCAGCAGCTTGGTCTCGCTGCTGCCCGCCACCTTCACCAGCGCATCCCCCACCTGATAGGCGATGCCGGTGCGCACCAACCCCTCCCCCACCACAAATAGGGCGGCAATCAGAATGACGTTGGGATCGCTAAAGCCCGCCAGCGCCTCCGGCAGGGTGAGGGTGCCGCTCAGCACAAACAGGATGACCACACCCAGGGCCACCACATCCATACGAACCTTGTTGGTCATGAAGAGATAGATGGCGCCAGCCAGCAGACAGAGCACCCAGACAAGCTCGGAATTCAATGCAACCTCCTTTTATCACGTGATTCTCCTCCCGGAGAGTGGACTCTATCAGACCACAGGCACAGCGCTATCATCTTGCTACATATCAATAAAGTCCGGCCTGCGGGGGCACCATAACCCATCAGTGCTGGAATAACCGGGCACCAGCGGCGATTTCTTTGATATGGGCCAAGCCCGGGGCGGACAAAAGTCCTGCCCCTCCTCCCCCTCACCCCTTAGAATGGCGCCCTCGCATACTTACCCTCATGCCTAAGGATCAGAAAATGAGCATATTCGAGCTGTTCAGCATCAATAACACCCTGGTGACCATCCCGCTGGGTGGCGGCTATGCCATGTCATGGATTGAAGCCATCGGCACCCTGTTCGGGCTGGCCTGCATCTGGTTCGCCAGTCAGGAGAAGACCATCAACTACCTGTTTGGTCTGATCAACGTCAGCCTGTTTGCCATCATCTTCTTCCAGATCCAGCTCTACGGGCTGTTGATGCTGCAGCTGTTCTTCTTCTGCGCAAACGTCTATGGCTGGTACGCCTGGACCCGCCCGGCCAACGATCAGGGGGATACCCTGCAGATCCGCTGGCTCAGCAAATCCAAACTGATGGTGACCGCCGCCGTGAGCGTGCTGGCCATCGCCCTGTTGACCCGCTATATCGACCCGGTCTTCGCCACCCTGGCGCGCACCTCGGTCTCCCTGCTCAACCTGTTTGGTGCCAACCTAGCCACCCCCGAGCCCTCCCCCGATGCCTTCCCGTTCTGGGATGCCAGCATGACGGTGCTCTCGGTGGTCGCCCAGATCCTGATGACCCGCAAATACGTGGAAAACTGGATCCTCTGGGTCGTCATCAACATCATCAGCATCGGTGTCTATGCCGCGCAGGGCGTCTACGCCATGTCGCTGGAGTACCTGATCCTGCTGTTTATCGCCGCCAACGGCACCCGCCTCTGGGTGATTGCCGCCAAGCGCCAACCACAAGGTCTGTAAGCCATGACGCTATTACCCCATCTCCAGTGCCGCCCCGACCAGATTGCCGAGCGGGTGGTGCTGTGCGGCGACCCGGCCAGGGTTGACCGCATCGCCAGCCAACTTGAAGAGTGTGAGGTGCTGGGGCAAAACCGGGAGTTTCGCCTCATCAACGGATCCTATCAGGGGCTGCCCATCACGGTTTGCAGCACCGGCATTGGCGGCGCCTCGGCCATCATCGCGCTGGAGGAGCTGGTGCAAGCCGGCGCCCGCTCGCTGATCCGGGTCGGCTCCGCTGGTGCCCTGCAACACGAGATCGGGCTCGGCGACCTCATCGTGGTGGAAGGGGTGGTACGCAATGAGGGGGCCTCACAGGCCTATCTGCCCGCCGAGTACCCCGCCTGCGCCGATATCTGGCTGCAGGCCGCCTTGCTCAACCATGTGGCCACTGGCAGCCAGCCTTACTGGCACGGGCTGGTACGCTCCCACGACAGCTTCTATCGGGATGACGAGCAGGAGGTGTGCCGCTACTGGCATGCCCGTGGCGTGCTCGGCGCCGATATGGAGACCGCCTCCCTGCTGACCGTGGGGCGCCTGCGCAAGGTGCGGGTCGCCGCCGTGCTCTGCAACGTGGTGTTGTTCGAACAGGATGTGCAGCAAGGGGTGGCGGACTACGCCAGCGCCGAACAGGCGATGATGGCCGGTGAGCAGCACGCCATCGCGGCCGCCCTCCACGCGTTGGCGCAATAAACCGCAAACCGTTAACTGCGGCACATCCGCTACCGTGCGGGCTGGTATCCGGCCCGCACTCTTGCTAGCCTCATGGCCCTCGTCATCCGGTGCGACAGGCAAGTCATGCAGCAACAGCCCTACCCCCTCGGCCGTTTTCACGCCGAACTCCAGCAGCTTGAACCCCGCTTTGCCGCGGCGCTCGACGCCTGCACCCTGTTTCTGCGCCGCTACCTGCCGGGCGAATTGATCATGCGACAGGGGGAGCAGAGCGAGCAGCTCTATCTGGTCGAACGTGGCCGGGTCTCCCTCAACAGCACGGTGCACTCGGGCCGCAGCTTCCAACTCGGCGAAATAGCCTGCCACAGCCAGATCTTCGGCGAGATGGAGTTCTTCAGCGCCACCCCGGTGCAGTGGAACGTGGTGGCCGAGACCGAGCTGGATGCACGGGTCATCTGCGCCCACAAGCTGGCCCAGCGCCTGCTGGCCGAGCCCGAGCTGACCCTGTTTTTTGCCGCCGCACTCGCCAGCGACTATCTCGATACCCTGGAGATCACCACCAGCCGCCTGCTCCACCCCATCGCCTACAACATCGCCTATGAGCTGTGGCGCGAGCGCCAGCGCACCCCGATGCTGGGGTCACGCAAGCGGGCCCACGAAGCGGCACGCTTTGGCACCACCGAGCGGGTCTACCGCCGCGCCCTCAAGGAGCTGATCGAGCAGGGGATCGTCTGCGAAGGGGCCGAGGGCCCCGCCATCGCCGATCTGGCCAGGCTGCGCACCTATCTCGACCTTTGATGTCTACTCACCCAATTTCGATTCACCCTGTCAGGAGTTACCATGTCAGCCCATTCCTATCCCGAATTCACCTTCTTCAGCCGCTTCGTCGCCGATATTCAGGCGGGCCGCAAGACCATCACCATCCGCGACGAGAGCGAGGCCAACTGGCAGCCCGGCCAACGGCTGGCCCTGTTCACCAATCCGGAGCACCAGCCCTTTGGCACCATAGAGGTACTCTCGGTCAAGGCGGTCGCCTTTGATGAACTGAGCGATGAGCACGCCCGTCAGGAGAACATGACCCTCCCCGAGCTCAAACAGGTGATCCGCGATATCTACCCCGATCTGCCGCCGCTCTATGTGATTGAATTCAAACTGATTGCCTGAGCCGGATTTGGCCTTTGCCGAGCAATATGTTAATAGTGTGCTCTTTTGAATCAGGGAGGTGACCCGAGTGTTTGAGATAGCGAGCCTGCGAGAGGGCATGATGCACGGGGTCGAGCTGTTCCAGCTGCTGCTGGAGATCATCTCCATCGCCTGTGTGGTGATAGGGCTTGGCAAGACCCTCTGGCTGGCGGCAAGAGTGCGGGATCACCAGCCCGGCTTTCCGCGCATTCGCCTCTGCTTTGGCAGTTGGCTCATTCTGGCGCTGGAGTTCCAGCTCGCCGCCGACATCCTGGCCACCACGGTCGCGCCGAGCAAGGAGGAGCTGATCCGCCTCGCCATCATCGCGGTGATCCGCACCTTCCTGAACTACTTCCTCGGCAAGGAGCTGGAGGCGCAGGCGGAACGCCAACAAGAGAAGGTTGAGCACCAGCAAGAGCCAAACGTCGAGCAGGCCGGGGCCCCCCGATAACGGCTCATGCCACAGTGTAGATGAGTAAACCGCCATCCCGACCACGTCCGTGACTCGGGATGGCGCCTTTGTGACCCTCCCCTCATTTTCGGTAATCAGCCAATAATGGAACCCTTTTCAAGGCTTCCCCTGCCCTGTTGAGTGCCCGTTCATCTGCGTAAGATAGAAAATCTCTTCCCCCAACCGGCCACGCTGATGAACCCGCAACCCCGCCACACGCCCGCCATCAACCTCGATAGCTGCGTCATCTACCAGATCTACCCCATGAGTTTTCAGGACAGCGATGGCGACGGCATGGGCGATATCAACGGCATCCGCCAGCGCCTCGACTATCTGGCACAGCTGGGTGTCGATATGCTGTGGCTCACCCCCATCTATCGCTCCCCCAAGCGGGACAACGGCTACGACGTGGCGGACTACCGCGCCATCGACCCCGCCTTTGGCACTCTGGCCGAGATGGAACAGCTGATCAGCGAGGCCGCCGCCCGTGGTATCGGCCTTATGATGGATATCGTCGCCAACCATACCTCCACCGAGCATGAGTGGTTTGTGCAGGCGCTGGCGGGGGATCCTCACTATCAGGACTATTACGTGTTTCGCGACCAGGCCTTCGTTGACGCTCACCCTATCACCTCGATTTTTGGCGGTAGCGGCTGGGAATATGTGCCAGCGCTTGATCGCTACTACCTGCACAACTTCGATGCGAGTCAGGCCGATCTGGACTGGGACAACCCGGCTGTGCGGGCCGAGATGGCGGCGGTGATCAACTTCTGGCTGGGCAAAGGGATCAAGGGGTTTCGCTTCGATGTGATCGACATGGTGAGCAAGGAGTGGGACCGGCTTGCCATGAGCAATGGCCCGCGCCTGCACGACTATATCCGCGAGCTCAATGCCGCAAGCTTTGGCGGCAAGGGGATCATCACGGTGGGTGAAACCTGGGGAGCCGATCTCGCCCATATGCAGCGCTATTCGAACCACGATGGCAGCGAGTTCAGCATGGTGTTCAACTTCGAGCATCTGGGGCTCGGCAGTGACAAGTGGACCTCCCGCTTCGATCCTCTCGCATTCAAACGGGCCATGGCCCGCCACCAGCAAGGGCTACACGGGCATGGCTGGAACAGCCTGTTTCTGAACAACCACGACCTGCCCCGCGCCATCTCCCGCTTTGGCGACGACAGGCCCGAGTGGCGTGAAACCAGCGCCAAGCTGTGGGCCATGGTGCTGCACATGATGCAGGGCACCCCTTTTATCTATCAGGGGGAAGAGCTGGCCATGACCAACCGCCACTGGCAGCTGGGCGAGCTGCGCGACGTGGAGGCCATCAACTACCGCGCCAGCCAGTCAGGGCTGGATCCTGCCGAGCTGAGTCGGCGGCTCGATGCCATCGGCCGCGACAACGCCCGCACCCCGATGCAGTGGGACGCGGGCCCCCACGCCGGTTTCAGCATCACCACGCCCTGGATCGCCCTCAACGCCAACCACGTCGAGATAAACGCTGCCGAGCAGTTGGCCCGCCCCGACTCGCCGTTTCACTGCTATCGCCAACTCATCGCCCTGCGCAAGGCTCACCCGGTCATTCGCCACGGCAATTTCGAGCTGCTGGATGGGGATGATCCCGAGCGCATCAGCTATCGCCGCCACTGGCAGGATCCGGCAAGCGGAGCACGGCACACCCTGCTGCTGCTCGCCAATCTCACCACCAATCCCTTACCGATGCCGCACGTTGAACAGGTAGAACAAGGCGCTACCCTGCTGATAAATAACTACCCCACTCAGCCTGAACCGCGGTTTGCCCCTTACCAATGCGCGGTATGGCTATACGGCTGATCAGGCGCTGATAGTAGCCAGCTCGTGGCGCTTCAACGCCAGCAGGGTGAGCAGCAGTGCAAAGGTGGCGATGATCGCCATTCCGATATAGGTGGCACTGAAACCGGGGGCCAGCAGCTGCGGGCTCAAGGCGCTGAGCTGACCTGCACTGCCAGCAGGCAGCTGGGCATTGAACAGCATGGAGCAGATGGCCACGCCGACTGCGCCCCCCAGCTCACGGCCGAAGTTGAACAGCGACATGCCGATGCCGCGATCTTCCCGTGGCAGGGCATTTTGCACCACCACCGAGAGGGCTGGCAGCACCAGACCAAGACCGATACCGGCAAACCCGAGGGCCAGCTTGACCCAGGCATCGAAGTGGATCTGCCAGAGCGCCACCGCCGCCAGCGCAAACCCCACCACCACAAAGCTCTTGTAGTGACCGGTTCGGCCGATCAGCTTGCCGCCGACAAAGGCCCCAGCGGTGATGCAGATCATAAAGATCACCATGCTCACCCCGCTCTCGCTGGCGCTCAGCCCCTTCTGCCACTGCATCTGCAGCGGCAGATAGACCAGCACCGCGAACATCAGCAACTGGGAGAGCATCACCAACAGCACGCTCACCAGATAACCGGGCAACCGTGCCAGATGGGCGGGCAGGATGGGATCGTGAGCCCGTCGCTCAATCAGGATCAACAACAGCAGCGAAACCGCCAGCGCCCCCGCCAGCCAGACGGCGGGCAGGGCAGTCTCCGGCGAGAGCAGCAACAGGGTCAGGGTGGTGACTGTGATGAGCAGCGCCGCCCCCTTCCAGTCGAAGCGGCTGTGGCGACGGACGTTGAGCTGTTTGAGGTTGCGGTTGATGAGGAAGACCGCCAGCGCCCCGAGCGGCAGGTTGATCCAGAAGATCCAGCGCCAGCTGAGCTGCTCGGTAAAGTAGCCGCCAAGCAAGGGGCCCGCGATGCTGGAGACCGCATAGACCGCCGAAATGTAGCCCTGATACTTGCCCACCTCCCGTGGCGGGATGGTGTCGGCAATCACGGTAAACGCGAGGGCAATCAGGCCGCCGCCGCCCAGTCCTTGCAACACGCGGGCCGCCAGCAGGGTCGGCAGATCCTGGGAGAGCGCACAGGCCACCGAGCCCGCCAGAAACAGGCCGATGCCGATATTGAGCATCCGCACCCGACCAAACAGATCGCTCAGTTTGCCGTAGAGGGGCAGCACGGCGGTGGCCGCCAGCAGGTAGGCGGTCACCACCCAGGTGAGGGCGGCACCGGCGTGCAGCTCGGCGCCAATTATGGGCAGCGGGGTGGTGACGATGCTCTTTTCCAGTGAACCGAGCGCGATCACCAGCGCCACACTGGAGAAAATGGTTTTGGGGGATATTTTCGAGGTCATAAGCGGACTCGCTGATCTGATATGCCAAAGTATCCGGCAATGAACGGATTATTGTCTCACAAATCAGCAAGAGATAGAAAAAACGGCGGCCACAATCAGCCCAACCATGAAGCAGATCCCACAAACTGCCGACCGGTTCTGTTAGCCTGCACTATTTAGTCCGAATTCAGTCCGAGGAGTCCCCATGAACGAGCAGTACCGGTTTGATCACTACGATGCCCTGATTTTCGATATGGATGGCACCCTGGTAGATTCCATGCCCCTTCATCTGGATGCTTGGGAACTCACCTGTGCCGAGTTCGGCATCCCCTTCGAGCGGGAGCAGCTCTATCAATACGGCGGCATTCCCACCCGCAAGATCATCGCCATGCTGGCCGAGCAGCAGGGGCTGACGGTGGATGTCGAGGCCTTTACCCGTCGCAAGATTGCCCTCTATATGGAACATATCGACAAGGTCAGCGTCTTTCCCAAGATGTGGGAGCTGGTCAGGCACTATCACGGCAAGGTGAAGATGGGGATTGGCACCGGCTCACCGCGCAGTCAGGCGGACTCCATCCTGAAAAGCACCGGGCTCGATGCCTATATCTCGGTGGTGGTCAGTGCCGATGATGTCACCAACCACAAACCGCACCCCGACACCTTTTTGCGGGTGGCAGAACTGCTCGGCGCCAATCCGGCGAACTGTCTGGTGTTTGAAGATACCCGCATCGGGCTTGAGGCAGGCAAGGCGGCAGGAATGGATACCGTGCTGGTCATTGAAGGTGACCTGCACCAGCGGTAAACGGCTCAGGGCAAACAGGCAAACCGATAAGAGGGTGCCATGACCATGGCACCCTCTTTTTACCTACGCGGGCATGGCGCTGGCGAGGTTCAGTGCTCGGTCAGCGCGGCGATCGCCGCCGGAATAGCGGCCACCGTCAGGCAAAGGGCGTTGGCCTGCGCCTCGTCCTGTAGTGCCTGATGAGTGCGCAGCAGCTCAAGGGCTTGGGCCGGGGTATCTGCAAAGGTGGGGGCGGCGATGGCGGCAAATCCCTGTTCGACCAGTTGACGACGCTCATCGCTATAGCTGGGTGCATTGGCATCTAGATAGGTAAGCGCCTGACCCTGCTTGAAAAAGTGATAATTAGGCATCGATTGGCCCCGCAAAAATAAAGCGCCATTCTACTCCTTTTTGCTCCACCGCCTGCGTCAATCTGTGGCGCGTCAGGTGATCTCGTTCACATTTTTATCAACAAATCTTTATCGGTTGGGTGCCGGACAAATCCCCTTCGCCGAGGTTTCAGGCAACACCCGCCACCGTCACTCGGCGCCAAACAAAACGCCTCCGGCGAGGAGGCGTTGCGACTGAAACAGGGTGGTTCCCGTTACATGGCATTCGTCGATTCGAAAATCTTGTCGGCCGAGGCCTCGACAAAGCCCGGATAGAGCACGCCATCTGGCTGCGGGTAACGCAGGGCAAACTCGTAGAAGCAGCTCGGGATGGTACGCACCCCATCGCTGAACGGCACCTCGGCTTTGTCTGCCATGGTGGAGGATTGCTCCAGCATCACCTGCGGGTCCCCTTTCACCTCGCCACCCACGCTGTTGAGGACGAAACCCGCCGCCTTGAGCGCCGCATTGACCTGATGGATAGTGTCGAAATCCTTCAACTTGTTGATATTGACCGTGAAGTGGTTGGCACGATAGCCCCATGCCGCCATCCAGGCCGCATACTCGCTCTCCGCCAGCAGGGTCTGGTAATCAGCATAAGAGACCTGCCAGGGGGCACCGGTGTAGAGAAATGCCGGAGTATCGGTCAGATGATCGGGCACCTGATCCGCCAGCTTGTGGATGATGGCCTGCGCCGCTGGCGAGAGCTCTTCGACCTTCAGCTCGCTGATAAAGACTTTGGGAGCATCCGGATCCTGATGCTCGAAGTGCTTGGCGTAGAGCTTCTTGGCCTTGAAGACGTACTCGCCCTTCTGCTCGTAACCGAGCGCCAGGAAGTGGGCGGCCAGCTTCTCCAGCCCCAGCTTGGGCAGGTTGTAGGTACGAAACGCCACGTGATCGTTGACGATGGGCTCGCCGCCACCCAGCAGGGTGTGCACCTTGAGGGCGCTCGGGGTCACCTTGATGTAGTTGTCCCACAGATGGCTGAACAGGGTGTCGATATCCTTTTGCATCTCTCTTTCCTTTGATTGCGGGTACAGATCGGGGCACCGCTGGATGCCCCGTGTCGTTATTAGAAGCGCAGGCCGGGCGACAGCTGATCCGGCATGACGGCCTTGCTGTCTTCGACGGAGGCAACCGGGGATATGACACAGTTGTCGGCGGCGTTGAGCCATCTCTGCTGCATTGGCATCCCCATTTGCTCTTAAAACGTCAAGCCAGGAGACAGCTGCTCCGGCATGGCGGCTTTGCTGTCTTCGACAGAGGCAACCGGATACGCACAGTAATCAGCGGCGTAGTAGGCGCTCGCTCTGTGGTTGCCAGACGCACCCACGCCACCAAACGGCGCGGCACTGGAGGCTCCGGTGATGGGCTTGTTCCAGTTGACGATGCCGGCGCGGATCCGCTTGAAGAAGTGCTGCCAGTCCACCTCGTTATCACCCAGCAGACCGGCCGAGAGACCATAACGGGTGGCGTTACCGTGATCGATGGCGGCATCAAAATCGTCGTAACGAATGAGCTGCAGCAGCGGGCCGAAGTACTCTTCATCAGGCAGCGCGCTGACTGCCGTCACGTCGATAATGCCCGGAGAGACGAAGCCGGTGCCCGCTTTCAGGTGCTCAAGCACCTGCAGGCTCTCGCCGCCCAGCTGTTGCAGGTTGGCTTGTGCCTCGACCATGCCGAGCGCGGCCTTCTCGCTTATCATCGAGCCCATGAACGGCTGCTCGGCGGCGTCATAGAGGCCGACCCGGATCTGGCTGACCACCTCGACCAGTCGCTTGACCAGCGCATCGCCCCGCTCGCCCCGCTCGACAAACAGACGGCGAGAGCAGGTACAACGCTGACCGGAGGTGATGAAGGCGGACTGGATGATGGCATGGACGGCGCCGTCGATATCGCTCACGTCTTTCACGATCAGCGGGTTGTTGCCGCCCATCTCGAGAGCCAGAATTTTGCCCGGCTGACCGGCAAACTGCTGATGGAGGAAGTGACCGGTGCGGGAGGAGCCGGTGAAGAAGAGGCCGTCGATATCGGGATTGCCAGCCAGCGCCTTGCCGGTCTCGACCTCTCCTTGCACCAGATTGAGCACGCCCTTGGGCAGCCCGGCCTGCTGCCACACCTTGACCATGGCTTCGGCCACCATGGGGGTCAGCTCGGAGGGTTTGAACACCACGGCGTTACCCGCAATCAGCGCAGGCACGATATGGCCGTTGGGCAGATGACCCGGGAAGTTGTAGGGGCCGAACACCGCCACAACGCCGTGGGGCTTGTGACGGACAAACGCCTTGGCGCCCGGCATGGCATTTTCAACGGTGCCGGTGCGCTCGTCGTGCGCCCGGATGGAGATGGCAATCTTGCCCTGCATGGCCGCCACTTCGGTGCGGGTCTCCCACAGCGGTTTGCCGGTTTCGCGGGCGATGGTCAGGGCCAGCGCCTCTTTCTGCTCGCCGAGCAGGTCGGCATAACGGCGCACTATGGCTAGGCGATCCTCAAGGCTCATGTCCGCCCAGTGGTAGAAGGCGGCGCGGGCGGCCTTGACGGCGGCATCCACTTGCGCCGCGCTGGCGGCAGCGCCCTGCCAGATCACCTCGTTCTTGGCCGGATCGGTTGACTCGAACGGCTTGCCTTCACCGGCAAGCCACTGACCGTCGATAAATTGCACTGACTGGCTCATCCATTCACTCCCTGTCGCTGGCAGGCAGCCTCGGCTGCCTGTCTGATAATCGGTTTGCTTGTCCTGTTTGCCTCAGTCGAGGTCAACTACCCGCACCATGTCGCCATCCTGCACCTTGAGTGCCGCCGCCATCTTGGGCGGAATGATGGCTTCGTGCTTGTCGAGATCGACCCGGATATTGCCGTAGCAGGCACGGTAATATTCGAAACGGCTGTTGCAGAGCAGGTGGGTCTTGCCGCCGATGGGCTCGCCCACCAGCACCCGCAGCTTCTTGCTGCGGCGCACGCTGCGGATATTCTTCACGTCACACTCGACGGTGGGGCCCGCATCGAAGATATCGACGTAGCCACGGTTCACGAAGCCCTCGTCCTGCAGCATCTTGATGGCGGGGCGGGTCTTCTCGTGGGTCTGGCCGATAACGGCCCGCGCCTCTTTGCTCAGCAAATTGACGTAAATGGGGTACTTGGGCATCAGCTCGGCGATAAAGCGCTTCTTGCCGATACCGGTCAGATAGTCGACGGTGGGAAAATCCATCGAGAAGAAGTGGGTTTGCAGCCACTCGTAGAAGGGGCTGTGACCATCGGCATCGGAGACGCCACGCATCTCGGCAAAGACGGTCTCGTCAAACAGCTCGGGGTGCTCGGCCATAAACAAAAAGCGGTGCTTGGAGAGCAAGCGGCCGTTGAGCCCCTCACGGGCACATTCGCGCAAGAACAGGGTGCAGAGCTCGGAGTTGCCGGTGTAGTCGTTGGAGAGGGTCAGGGTTTCAACAACGTTGTAGATACCGAGCTTGGGTGAGGAGTGCACCACCTTGCCGATGTGGTAGTTGTAAAACGGCTGGGAGAGGCCCACGGCCGCATCGATGGCACAGGTGCCCACCATCTCGCCGGTCTCCAGATCCTCGGCCACGAAGAAGTAGAGGCAGTCCCCTTTGCCAGCGGGCTTGTCGGAAAAAGTCTGGGTAGAGGCGTCAATCTTGCGCTGCAGCAGCTCATCGTTGACGGGCAACGAGGTCATGCCGGTGCCGGACTCGATGGCGCAGGTCTTGAGCCCGGCAAAATCTTTTTGCTCGATGGGACGGATAACCAACATAAATGACAACTCCCTTTCATTGACGACAGGTGGGGTCCCGGCTCCTGCCGGGAGAGCTCCCCACCTCAATTTGGAATCAGGCGTTAACCACCTGGGCAACCGCCTTCTCGAAGCGAGCCAACCCTTCCTTGATGTCCGCTTCCGGGATCACCAGTGAAGGGGCAAAACGAACCACGTTGGTACCGGCCACCAGTGCCATCAACCCCTGATCGATAGAGGCCAGCAGGAAGTCGCGCGAGCGCCCCTTGTAGTCGTCGTTCAGCACAGCCCCCAGCAGCAGACCCTTGCCACGCACTTCGCTGAAGCAGTGGTATTTGGCGTTGATCGCCTCGAGTCCGTCGCGGAACAGCTGTTCGCGCTGCTTGATGCCGCTCAGCACTTCCGGGGTGTTGATCACGTCGATCACCGCTTCGGCGACCGCACAGGCCAGCGGGTTGCCGCCGTAGGTAGAGCCGTGAGTGCCCACTTTCAGGTAAGCAGCGATCTCGTCGGTGGTCAGCATGGCGCCGATGGGGAAACCGCCCCCCAGTGCCTTGGCGCTGGTGAGGATGTCCGGCGTGACGCCGAGCCCCATATAGGCGTAGAGATCACCGGTACGGCCGACCCCGGACTGAACTTCGTCATACACCAGCAGGGCATTGTGTTTGTCGCACAGCTCGCGCACCCCTTTGGCAAACTCGTCGGTAGGACGAATGATGCCGCCCTCGCCCTGCAGCGGCTCCATCACCACGGCGCAAGTGTTGTCGGAGATCACCGCAGCCAGTGCCGCCAGATCGTTGTAGGGTACATGGGTGATATCACCGGGCTTGGGGCCGAAGCCATCGGAGTAGGCGGCCTGGCCACCGACGCTGACGGTAAAGAAGGTGCGACCGTGGAAGCCCTGATTGAAAGCGATGATCTGGGTCTTCTGCTCGCCAAACTTCTCGATGGCGTAGCGGCGGGCCAGCTTGAGGGCCGCTTCGTTCGCTTCGGCGCCGGAGTTGCAGAAGTAGACCTTGTCGGCGAAGGTGGCGGCGACCAGTTTCCTGGCCAGGCGCAGGGCCGGCTCGTTGGTCATCACGTTGGAGAGGTGCCACAGCTTTTCGCCTTGGGTTTTCAGCGCCTCGACCAGCTTGGGATGACAGTGGCCCAGGCCGTTAACGGCGATGCCACCGGCGAAGTCGATATACTCGCGCCCTTCCTGATCCCAGACACGTGACCCTTCACCACGCACCGGGATGATCTTGGCGGGCGCATAGTTGGGAACCATCACTTCATCAAACACTTCACGTGTCACTGCCAACAACTCTGACATATAGCTCTCCTTCGATTCGGCGACAGAATAATCCACCGCCCAAAAGTTAAATCCGTGTAAACGTGACGGGATTATCACAGAAATAAAGTAAAAAGTCTGTAACAATACGGCCTATGAGGAACAATGTTCGATTGACCTTGAGATTTTAGGCAACCGCATTGCATAACGACTCAGGGGGGCTTGGCAAGAGATAATTTGGGCAGGAGAGGGGGTGAATAAAGTGTCAGGGAAATTTTTTTTGCCTTCTCTCGAACTTGAGAAGGCGATCACAACTTTTTATGTACGCGCCAGAAAATTGGCCAGCAACTGATGGCCCTGCTCGCTCAAAATACTCTCCGGATGGAACTGAACCCCTTCGACAGGAAGCGTCTTGTGGCGCAGCCCCATGATCTCGTCAAACGCGCCATCGGCATGCTCGCTCCAGGCGGTGATCTCGAAGCATTCGGGCAGCGTGTCGCGCTCCACCACCAGCGAGTGGTAACGGGTCACCCGCAGCGGATTGTTGAGCCCCTTGAACACCCCCTCATCCCGATGGCGGATCAGCGAGGTTTTGCCGTGCATCACCTGACGGGCACGCACAACGCGGGCACCGAAGGCTTGCGCCAGCGACTGATGACCGAGACAGACACCGAGAATGGGCAACTTGCCAGCGAAGTGGCGAATGGCGTCGAGGGAGATCCCCGCCTCATTGGGCGTGCAAGGTCCTGGGGATATAACCAAATAACGAGGAGATAGCTGCGCTATGGTATCCAGCGTCAGTTCATCATTACGCCTGACCACAACCTCTTGTCCCAGGGCGCCGAAATATTGCACCAGGTTCCAGGTAAAAGAGTCGTAGTTATCGATCAACAACAGCATGAGATAACCAACAGCGGAGAATTAACGATCGAGATAACGACCCTGTTCCATTTCCCGTTCACGCTGACACTCGGCCAGATAGATAGCTGCAGCAACGGCAGGGGTTTTATGGTGCTTGTCGATGGCATTGGAGACCATCAACTGCAGGGTATTGAGGTTTTTCGCCTTGCGAAATTTACGTAGCCAGTGACCTTTGTCACTCAGCTCTTCAGCAGAAATAGTTGGTTGAACAGACATGCTTTCTCTTGGGGATATTACCCACGTTGAAATAAATAAATTAAACAAATAGCCGGTCAGAAAATAAAGAAAGCCAGGCAAATACCCAGCTCTCTTCTACTACACCTTCCCAGTATGTCAGGCTCGAGGAACGAAGCCGACTACATCATATACGCTGGTCAGGGTTTTTTCAGCTCTTTCACGCGCCTTTTGTGCCCCTTCGGCCAGAATCGCGATCAGATGGGCCTCATCCTGACGCAACTCGTGGAAACGCGCCTGGATCGGTTCCAGCAGCGCAACCACGGCTTCGGCGGTTTCGGTCTTGAGGTGCCCGTACATCTTGCCTTCGAAGTGCTGCTCCAGCTCGGGGATGGAGCGACCGGTCACGCCGGACATCAGGGTCAGCAGGTTGGAGACTCCCGGTTTGTTTTCCGGATCGAACCGCACCACTGCCGGCTCGTCGGAGTCGGTCACCGCACGCTTGATCTTCTTGACGATCTGCTTGGGATCTTCCAGCAGGCCGATGAAGTTGGCCTCGTTGTCATCCGATTTGGACATCTTCTTGGTCGGATCCTGCAGGCTCATTACCCGCGCCCCTTCGGTCGGAATGAAGGGCTCCGGCAGGGTGAACACCTCACCATAGAGGTTGTTGAAACGGGTGCAGATGTCGCGGGTCAGCTCCAGATGCTGCTTCTGGTCGTTACCAACCGGCACCTGATTGGCCTGATAGAGCAGGATATCAGCGGCCATCAGCACCGGATAACCGAACAGACCAACGTTGACGTTGTTCTCGAAACGGGCGGACTTGTCCTTGAACTGGGTCATGCGCGACAGCTCACCCATCTGGGTGTAGCAGTTGAGGATCCAGCCCAGCTCGGCGTGCTGCGGCACGTGAGACTGGATGAAGACGGTACTCTTCTTGGGATCGATACCGACCGCCAGATAGAGGGCGGCCGCATCGAGGCAGGCCTTGCGCAGGGCAACCGGATCCTGACGGGTGGTGATGGCATGCAGGTCGACGATGCAGTAGAGGCAGTCGAACTCATCCTGCATGTTGACCCACTGACGCAGGGCCCCCATGTAGTTGCCGATGGTCAGTTGGCCGGAGGGTTGCGCCCCGCTCAATACGATTGGTTTGGTCATGAGAGTGTTAATCCTTGTTATTCAGCCAGTCCCGCGGCGCGATTAGCTCAGCAGCGCATCGAGCTGGGAAAAATGTTCGAACACCCAGTCAGGCCGGGAGTCGGCGATGGGGCGGCCATAGTTGTAACCGTAGGTGAGCCCCACCACCTTCATGCCAGCCGCCTTGGCCGCCAGCACGTCATTTTCGGAGTCGCCCACCATCAGGGTGCGAGCCGGGCTCACCCCCAACTCCTGGCAGGCGTGCAGCAGCGGCTCCGGGCTCGGCTTCTTGACCGGCACGCAGTTGCCACCGAGCCAGAGCGCGAAACAATCGCTGATGCCAAGGGCATCGAGGATCGGTGCCACGAAGTCGCTCGGCTTGTTGGTGACGATCGCCTGTTTGTAGCCCAGGGTTTGCAGGCGACGCAGACTCTGGGCGACCCCATCATACATGGCCAGCCCCTGCAGCAAACAGGCGTTGTAGTGCTGGAAAAAGATCGGTCGAGCCTTGGCAAACAGCTCGGGGTCGGCCTCGCGATAGGCAAGGGCCCGCTGGATCAGCTTGTCGGCCCCGTTGCCGACCCAGGTACGGATCACGGCTTCATCGGCCTGCGCCAGACCCAGATCGGTCAGCGTCAGATTGACCGCCAGCGCCAGCTGGGCGGCGCTGTCGATCAGGGTGCCGTCCAGATCGAACAGCACCAAATCAAATGCGCGCTCAGCGTGTGACATGAGCCAGCTCCGCACGCATCTTGTCGATCACCGCCTTGTAGTCAGGCTGGCTGAAAATGGCAGAGCCGGCGACAAACATGTCGGCGCCCGCGTCGGCGATCTCGCGGATGTTGTCGACCTTCACCCCACCATCGATCTCGAGGCGGATATCGCGGCCGCTCTCGTTGATCAGACGACGTACCTGACGCAGCTTGTCGAGGGTGCCGGGGATGAAGCTCTGGCCACCGAAGCCCGGGTTGACCGACATCAGCAGGATCACGTCCAGCTTGTCCATCACATACTCGAGGCAGGAGAGCGAGGTAGCCGGATTGAGCACCAGACCCGCCTGGCAGCCCATCTCCTTGATCAGGCCCAAAGAGCGGTCAACGTGGTCGGACGCTTCCGGATGGAAGGTGATGAGGGACGCACCGGCCTTGGCAAAATCGGGAATGATGCGATCCACCGGCTTGACCATCAGGTGCACGTCGATGGGCGCCTCGATACCGTAGTCACGCAGCGCCTGACAGACCATGGGGCCGATGGTCAGGTTGGGGACATAGTGGTTGTCCATCACGTCGAAGTGAACCACATCGGCACCGGCAGCCAGCACCTTGGCGACATCGTCACCCAGACGGGCAAAATCGGCAGAGAGGATCGAGGGGGCAATCAGAAAGTCTTTCATCAGCATCATCCATTGGCAGCCAGGGAGAAAAAGCGGCGCAATTTTAACGTAAAAGGCGGGCGAAAACGACTCGAATGCGGGGTAAATGGGGCAATCGCCTCCCCTCCCCCAGCCACCCGGGTTATGGGACATCGGCACAGGCGCGGGCTCGCCCATAAAAAACGGCGCCCCTGGGCGCCGCATTGTCTGTTACGCCAGTGGCAGCAGTTCGCTGTCGCTGGGGTAGTAGCCCTGCTCCGGCTCGATGCCGGGCGGATAGAGCGCCAGCAACTCGGCCACCTTGTTGCGGGTGCCGCCGTTGCGGCTGATGGTGCGCTTGACCAAAATCTCGTCGAGACGGGCACCGCGATAGAGCTCACGGGTCAGCTCGATATCGTGGTTGCTGATCAACACCGGCACCCCTTTGTGAGCGGCGGTGTGACGGGCCAGTCGCGCCAGGATCGCCTGATCATCCAGGGTAAAACCACCGGAGGCATAGCTGGTAAAGCTGGCGGTCGTGGAAAGCGGCGCATAGGGAGGATCACAGTAGATGACCCAATCCTCTTCGGCCCGCTTGATGGCATCGGCGTAGCTCTCGCAGATAAAGGTCGCCTTCTGCGCCTTTTCGGCAAAGGCCCACAGCTCTTTTTCCGGGAAATAGGGCTTCTTGTAGGAACCGAACGGCACGTTGAAACCGCCCTTCTTGTTATAACGGCACAGACCGTTGAAACCGTGGCGGTTGAGAAACAGGAACAGCAGTGCCCGCTCGAAGGTGGTCTCGGTCTGATTGAACTGGGTACGCAGCCGGTAATAGGCGGCTTTGTGGTTGTGTTCAGCCACAAACATCTTGCGCGCCTCGGCGATGAATCGGTCAGGCGTCAGCTTGAGATGGTTATACAGGCAGATCAGATCCGGGTTGATATCGTTGAGCACATACGCGTCGTAGTCGGTGTTGAGAAACACAGACCCGGCCCCGACGAAGGGCTCCAGCAACACACGCCCGGCCGGCAGGCGCTCGGCAATCTCTTCAACCAGGGAGTATTTTCCCCCGGCCCATTTTAAAAAAGCGCGTGTTTTTTTCATGGAAATCCGGTGTGTAAGAAGGCAAGACCCAAAAAGGGGGACGATTCTACCCCCTTATTCGGTATCAAGGCTATTGCTTCAGTTCTTTTTGTACCTGTGCAAACGACTTGGGCCAGGGCTGACCTTTCAGCAAGGCGGGCGAGAGCTTGCGAATGGCACTCTTGGCCTGGGTCAGACCGGCATAATCCCCTTGCAGCACCACGTACCAGGGGCTGCCACGGAACTTGGTCTGATAGACCCATACCTTACCCGCCAGACCATGTTCGGCGACAAACTGATCCACCGCCTTGGTGTTGCTCGCCCCCATCAGCTGAACGCTGTAGTGGTTGCGCGGCTTCTTGTTCAAGGTGGCGACCGGTGTCAGGGCTACCTTGGGTGCAGGCGCGGCAACCGGCTCGCTGCTGGCGGTGTTGGTGGTAGCCGCAGGCGTTGCGGTTGTCACCGGGCTCTGTGCCTTGCTGGTGCTGGCTGGCGCTGTAGTTGCGACGGCGCCACTGGTAGTTGCGCCGTTCGGGGTCTTGCCGGTCAGCTCGTCCACCACGTCAGTAGGCAGTGCGCCGCTCACCTTGGGTTCGGTCATCAGCTTTTGCACGACCTCGTCAGAGATCACCACCCGACGCCCTTCGTAATTGGTGGATTCGGTGGTCACTGTTTCGCTCTCCACCGATTTGGGCAACACTTTTGCTTCCGGCTGCCAATCCTTCACCACCCCGTTGGGATTGCTGGCGGCATCGCTGTCTTGTGTGCCTTGCGCAGCGGCATCGGTATTCGAGTCGCCTGCGGTGAGGGGAGCGCCTCCCGCTACCGGGATCGGCAATGCAGTGTTCTGCGCCGGATCCTGCAGCGCAGGTTTGCTTTCATTGTCAAACAGCGCAGGCAGCAGGTAGCTCATCGCCAGCAGGCCGCCAGCGACCAGCGCGATAGCGGTGGCAATCTTCTTGACAGGCAACTCCGCCTGACGCTTCTTGGGCCTTCTGTCGGTCATGATATCCTCCAGTAACTGCATGATGGTGGACGGATGTCCGTTCGCCGTTTTCAGGATCTCCTCCACTTGCGGCTTGGGCAAGAGGGTCGCCGGGATCTTGAGCTCTTTGGCTTTCTCATACAAGAAGATGCGCTGCTCGGGCGGGCTCAGTGGCGGCACTTCCAGCTCCAGGGCTGGCATGGCGCGCCCTTTGAGCTGCGGTCGTTGCGTACGACACCAGACGTCACTGCCCGAGACGATAATGGCCAGTTGATGGGGCGCCGCCAGGGTATCGTTATGACGGATGATCGCCCACAACTCTCCCAACAGCTCGGCTGGTAACTGGTCCGCCCGCTCGATCATCAGCAGCAGGGTGGCAGGCTTGCTCCCCTCCAGCATGCGAAAGAAGCTCTCCGCCAGCGCATCCTGTGGGTTGAACAGCGGCCGCGCCACCACCTGTGGCAGCAACAGCTGGCGCACATCCACCATCTTCATGGCAGGCGTACCAATCAGGCTCACCACCCGCACTTTTTCCGGCAACACGCCGAGCAGGGATTCGCACAGGGTACCGCGACCACAACCGGGTTTACCGGAGAGAAAAACGAAAGGGTGATTGAATTCAATCAGATGCAGCAGCCGGTCAACCAGCTGCCGCTGGGAAGGCAGTTTTAGCAGTTTATTTGTCACGACCAGACTCGATCACCGCCAGCAACTCAGCATCGGACACATCCCCCACCACCTGCGCATGGCCGATGCCAACCGGCAACACCAGACGCAGCTTGCCTTCCAGCACCTTCTTGTCACGGCGCATATGGCGAATAAAGGCGGAAAAATCCATCTCGGCAGGAGCATGAATGGGCAAATTGGCGGCCAGCAGCAGGGCGCGCACGCGCGCAACGTCCGCTTCGCTCATCTCGCCACGGGCCTGCGCAGTCCAGGCTGCCAGCATGGTGCCAGCTGATACCGCTTCACCGTGCAGCCAGTTGCCATAACCCTGCTCGGCCTCGATGGCATGACCAAAGGTGTGGCCCAGATTGAGCAGCGCACGGACGCCGTGCTCGGTCTCATCCTGACCGACCACGTCGGCTTTGATCTCGCAGCAGCGTTTGATGGCGTAGGCCAACGCGGCGGGTTCCAGCTGTTGCAGACGCACCATGTTCTGCTCCAGCCAGCTGAAGAAATCAGCATCCCAAATGATGCCGTACTTGATCACCTCGGCCATCCCTGCGGCAAATTCGCGGGCAGGCAAGGTATTCAGACATTCGGTATCGATAACAACCTGCTTGGGCTGATAAAAAGCCCCAATCATGTTCTTACCGAGGGGGTGGTTGACAGCGGTTTTACCGCCGACAGAGGAGTCAACCTGGGAGAGCAGGGTGGTCGGGATCTGGATAAAAGGAATGCCACGTTGATAGCTTGCTGCCGCAAAGCCCACCAGATCCCCGATCACGCCGCCCCCCAGAGCGATCAGTGTCGTATCGCGCCCATGGTTGGTTTCAAGCAGAGCAGACATGATCTGCTCAAAGGTCGCCAGGTTCTTGTATGCCTCGCCGTCAGGCAGGATCAGGTGTTCAACCTGAAAACCCGACAGCAGGGCCGTTACCCGTTCAAGATAGAGCGGAGCAACGACCGTGTTGGTCACTATCATCACCCGCTTGCCCTTGATGGTCGATACCAGCGCCTCGGGGCGCTGCAACAACCCGGCAGCTATCTCGATGGGATAGCTGCGTTCACCCAGTTCGACCTTCAACCGTTCCATGGACGTCCTCTAGATTACATACCGATCAGCTTTACAATTTGATTGGCAACGATTTTTGCGCTCTGGTCATCGGTATGCACAACAAAGTCGGCAACCTCTTCGTACAGGGCATTGCGCTCTTGTGCCAGACGTTCCAGCACTTCGCGTGCCGGTTCTTCGGTCTGTAGCAGAGGGCGGCGTTTGTCTCGCTGTGTGCGCGCCAGCTGCTTTTCAATAGTGGTTTCGAGGTAGACCACGATGCCACGAGCAGACAACTTGTTGCGGGTTTCGCGACTCTTGATGGCACCGCCACCCGTCGCCAGCACGATACCCTGCTGCTCTGACAATTCGCCGATCACCTTCTCTTCGCGAATCCGGAAACCTTCTTCGCCTTCAACATCGAACACCCAGCCGATATCAGCACCACTGCGGCGCTCAATCTCATGATCTGAGTCGAAAAACTCCATATGCAGTTGTTCTGCCAGATGTCTACCTATGGTGCTCTTGCCCGCACCCATGGGACCTATCAGGAAAATATTGCGTTTCTCAGCCATGTCTTTTCGTTAGTAATTACAAACTGTACGACCCCGATGAATACTGGATCGGGGTACCTATGAACCTTATCTTGCGATGGATCAGGAGGGGGATTATCTCAATAGATATCGGGACTGGCAACCGCAGCCCTTACGCCCCAGCCTCATTGGGGCGTAAGGTTATATGTGTTTTACCCTTACATGTAAAGCATTCAGAAGGCGTCGGTGACAATCTTGGGCGTCACAAAAATCAGCAATTCCCGCTTTTTGTTCTCGCTGGTGGTCTTGCGGAACAAGGCCCCCAATCCGGGAATATCACCAAGCAGCGGCACCTTGGTCACATCGCTCTTGATGGTCTGCTGATAGATACCGCCGAGCACCAGGGTCTCGCCGTTGTTCACCAGCACCTGAGTGGTGATGGACTGGGCGTTGATGGAGACTGCATCCCCAGTACCGGTCGGTACCGTTTCACCCTTGGTATCCTGGGTCACGGTCAGATCGAGAATAACCCGATTATCTGGCGTGATCTGCGGTGTCACTTTCAGGCTCAGCACCGCCTTCTTGAAGGTGACCGAGGTGGCCCCACTGGAAGAGGACTCCACATAGGGGATCTCGGTACCCTGCTCGATCAGTGCCGGTTTCTGGTTCGCCGTGGTCACCCGCGGACTGGCGATAATCTCGGCCTTGCTCTCTTTTTCCAGCGCCGACAACTCGAGATCCAGCAAGGTGCCATCAGCCAGACGAGCCACCTGGAAGGCCAGGGTGCCTGCCGCATTGGTCACCGGCAGGTTGACGTTCATCCGGTCATCTACGGTGGGCTTGGTATTGGTACCTGTTCCGTTACCAGAGCCATCATTCCCCTCGATGGAGCCGGATGTGCTGTTGCCGTGGCCATCGTTCTTGGTCACCCCCCAACGCACCCCGAGCGCTTCATCAAAGCCATCATCAATGGTCACCATCCGCGCCTCGATAACCACCTGCTTGACCGGAATATCGAGAATATCGAGCATCCGTTTGATGCTGCTGATGACATCGGCGGTATCCTTGACCACCAACACGTTGGTGCGCTCATCCACGCTCACCGCACCACGGGGTGACAGCAACTTGGTACTTTCGGAAGAGAGCAGGGCAGCCACTTCCGACGCCTTGGCATAGTTGATCTGCAGATATTCGGTATAGAGCTGTGCCAAATCAGCAACCTGATTGCGGCTCTCCAGCTGCTGTTTCTCGCGGGCTGCAATTTCCTCTGCCGGCGCCACCAGCAGAATGTTGTTGTCCAGTCGTTTGTCCAGCCCCCGCACCTTCAAAATGATGTCGAGCGCCTGCTCCCATGGCACCCCATCCAGACGCAACGTAATATTGCCCGCCACCGAATCTGTGGTCACCAGGTTGAGATTGTTGAAGTCAGCAATGAGCTGCAGCACGGTACGTACAGGAATGTCCTGGAAGTTCAATGAGATGGGTTTACCCTGATACTGCTTGGATGCAGTGGTAGTAGTCCGCTTTTTCACCTCGATAATGAAGAGCTTGTCGGCCTGATCGTAACGGTAATCAAACTGACCATTGATCGACAGCTCAAACAGGGTATCGCTCCCCTGCCGGGATACTTCAACCTGAGAGACCGGCGTTGCAAAATCCTGCACATTGATCAGATTAAGCAAGCCATCCGGCACCCGAGTACCATGGAACTTGGCCAGAACGGTCTGGCCGCGACTGCTCACATCGACGGCGGCCGAGCTGTTATCCAGCGTGACCAGAAATTCCCCCTGACCATCTTTGCCACGACGAAAATCCACACCGGTAACCGAATTGAAATAGGCGCCGCCACCACTGCTCTGATAGTTGTTGAGCACCGGCTTGCTTGCTGGTTGTGCTGCTACAGGCGCTGTCACGGGCGCAACAGGCATCGACCGGGCAACGACTTGAGGATTGAGCAGAGCAGAGGAGGAGGTTGCGGCTACCATCGCAGAGGGCGCTGACACCGGGGTAGCCGAGGTAGCAGGTGCAATCAGGGCGCTCTCTCCATTGATGAGCCCTGAGGACGCCCCCTCACCCAATGACACCAGCAATTTGTTACCCTGTTGCTGTACCTGATAGGGAGCCAGCTGATCGAGCGCGATCTTGATATCCAGACCGGCGCCCTTGCCTTCCACCTTGATATTATCCACTCCCTGACGCTGGATAGGCAGCGGGTTGACCTTGAGCGCCCCCACCGCACCGGGAACATGCAACAGCAGTTGATTGGGTTGATAAGAGAGACGATCAGTAAAGCCGGTGACCGGCTCACTGAAACTGAGCTCCACCAGCAGTTGATCAGCAAGCAGAGGATTAACCTTGATCTCCTGCAGGGTTGCCACTGCCCACGCCTGACTGACGGCGCTGGCGCAAAACAGCAAAGCCACTTTGGTTACACGCTCGATTGTTGTTCTCATTGCTGTTCGTCCCTGATTATTGTTTTTCTTGCACATTGGCCATCGCCAACTGGGTTTCTCTTGTTACCCAGCACCCCTTCCCGTCCGGAATGGTTTCCAGCAAGTCCACTGCAGTGTCGGTGATCTTGATGACCCGCCCCTGATCAAGCCCCATATACTGGTTGAGACCAACCCGCATCGATTTGCCATCCGGGGTACTGATCAGGGCCCATAACTGCCCCGCCTTTCCCAAAGAGCCATGCATCGACAGGCTTGCCAGCGAATAATTTTCCAGCACCTCTTTCTCCCGTTCCATCAAGGTCTGAGCACAATCCGGCTGAACCTTGGCACTGCTGGTACTTCCGACCGCCGCCTCGGGCTGGGGAATCATAAAGGGGCTGCGCAACTCCCGCTGCTGGTAGTGCATGGGGGCAAAAGGCTTCAGCTCGGGCAAGGGCTCGATAGGTACGGGAGGCCTTGCCTTGGTCTCGGCGACATAGCTATCCATGTCCTCCTGGCCACCACACGCCGCCAGCAAGAGGGCAGGTAACAACCAGCAGATGCGTCTCATTGTTTCGACTCCACTGTTTTACCGTTGTACTTGTAGGTCTTGGCCAGCATCGACATCGAAATCAGATCTCCTGCATCCTTGCTCTGACCCAAAGTAAAGGAGTCAAGGATGACGATACGGGGCAAGGCAGCCATATCAGCTGTGAACTTGCCAATTTCATGGTAAGTACCCACGACTTCGATACGCATCGGAAGTTCGGTCGAAAACTCGTGCTTGAGCTCGGGTTCCCAGTTTATCCGGTTCAATTTCAGGCCGTTGTCGGTTGCAATAAAGCTGATATCGTCCAGCAGACCGGCGACTTCATGGGTATTGGGCAACTGCTTGAGCTGGGTATCAACCAGTTGCTCAAGCTGGACCATTTGCGCCTTGTATGCCCCCAAGTTGGCTGCCAACATCGCCTTGCTTTCAAACTGGGCTTTCAGCTCGGTCTCCTTCGCCGCTTCCTGGGTCAAATTGGTCAGGGAATTGGCAATCACGTAGTAATAGATGGCACCACCGGTCAACACACAGCAGAAAAGGATGAAGATCCCTTTTGCCCATTTTGGCCAGCTGGCTATGTCATTGATATCCAGCTCGTTGAGTTGCTGAAGGTTCATTTTTGCTCCTTGGCCACATTCCCGGCAGCCGCAGCATTGTTGGCAATCAGAAACATCATGGAAAACTGGCTCAATGACACAGGGGCAACATCAGCTGCAAAAATAGTGCTTATCTTTGACTGGCCCAACCAACCGGAACCATCAATCCGCCGCATCATGCTGGCCACCCGGCCATAGGCTTCGGTCTTGCCGTTTACATCAATAATATTGTTCTGCATCGCGAGGGTATTGAGGTACACCCCGTTGGGCACCAGTGAAGGCAGCTGGTTGAAGAGGCGAACGGGCACATTACGGCGCATCTGTAATTGTTCGATAAGCTGCATCCGATCGATCAGCTCCTTGCGACGCTCCTTGAGCAGACGGATCTCCCCAAGTTGGGCATCCAGAATGGTCATCTCCTGAACCAGTCGCTGGTTGCGCTGCTGCTGGGCGGTAATCTGGCGATCGACCAGCCAGTTGGCAAAAAATCCCAGCGCGACCGTGACCAGTACAAAAATTCCCAGCAAGGCCCCGAACTGTTTCTTTTGGCGCTGGGCTCGAGCTTCACGCCAAGGCAGAAGGTTTATATTTGACATGGTGTGAAACTCCTCAGAGCCAACCCGAATGCCGTCATATATTTAGCGCCATGTACCAGCTCGCCCTCCCCTTTCGGTTTGCCAAACAAGGCAAACAGATCCGGGTGCAGCACTTCGCAATTGACCTCTTCTTTTACCTGTACCAACAAGCCCGGCAGCAGACTGCCTCCTCCTGTCAGCACCAGTTTTGCGATGTCGCGATAACCGGACGAACTGCAAAAGAGCTGAATATTGCGCCGCACCTGCTGCAGCAGCGAGTTGATGTGAGGCATCAGCACATCCAGCTCGTGGTCAACAGGCAAGGTACCTTTGGTTTTGGCCTGCTCCGCCTCATCCAGCGTCATGCCGTAAAAAGAGGAGAGCGCCTGACTGTACTGATCGCCGCCGAAGTTCTGCAAACGGGAGTAGACCACCTCCCCCTTGACCAGCGCGGCAAAGGTCATGGCGCTGGCACCGATGTCGATCACCCCGATCGGCCGTTCACTCTCTTGCAGCTCGGGCAGACAGGCCACTACAGCGCGCCCCAGCGCATGGGCGCCCACATCCACCACCTTGACGGCAATACCTGCTTCGGCAAGGGCGCTTACCCGACCGTTGACGCTCTCGGTACGGGCGGCGCTCAGCAGAACATCCTGACGGTCTTCGCTATTGCCGGTGCCCAGCACCTCAAAATCGAGGCTCACTTCATCGAGGGGGAAGGGAATGATCTGCTCGGCCTCCAGCTGTACCTGATTCTCCAGCTCCTTGTCGCTGAGGCGGGCATCAATCTGGATCACCTTGGTGATCACGTTGGAACCGGTCACTGCGGTAGCGGCATAGTCACTATGACTTGGAATAAGGCGCTTGAGGGTCTTGAGAGATTGGCTGACGCGCTCGATATCCTGTAATTGATAATCGACCAGCGTCCCTTTCGGGGTAGGGATATCGGCAACAGACTCCAGATGCAGCTTGCCGGGACGGCCACTGAGGGTAACGGCCTTGATGGTCTGGCTGCCGAAATCAATACCCACCAGAGGGAGGAGGGAACCCTTATTAAATAGCCCAAACATATACACATCCATGCGTTATTTGGTGTTATTCCTGAACTGAGTGTAGGACACCCAATCAGAGGAGTGCTTTACTCATCCTAAATGCTCTAACTATCAATGTCATAAAGTTTATACCGAAAAGTGACCCATCTCGCTTTCTTCATGACAAGTGACCCTCCTTGGTTATTGCTCCCCGTAGTGCTAACCTCTCGCATCCTTTTGAGGCAGGTGGCTCGCCACAGGAAAACCTCGAATTCCCGATGGCAAAAGGGCTATACTCTGCGCCCGTTGGCTAATTTTAAGACGATTGGTAGTTCTTCCATGCTGAAATGGCTCGTTCGCCTGTTTATTGTCATGATGCTGGGTGCTGTGCTGGGTGTTGCCAGCCTCATCGGTATCTACTTCTATATCAAACCCCAACTGCCCGATGTCACCGCATTGCGTGACGTCAAGCTGGCAACCCCGATGCGGGTTTACAGCCGGGATGGGGAATTGATCGCCCAATATGGCGAAATTCGTCGCATTCCGTTGCGTCTGGACGAAATTCCGCAACCCATGATCGATGCCGTTCTGGCGACCGAAGATGCCCGTTTCTATGAGCACCCGGGCATTGACCCGATTGGCATCATTCGCGCCGCATCGGTGTGGGCTGTCTCCGGCCATGCCCGTCAGGGGGCCAGTACCATCACCCAGCAGGTTGCCCGTAACTTCTTCCTGAGCAATGAGAAGACCATCATCCGCAAGGTCAAGGAGGTCTTCCTGGCCTGGCGGATCGAGCAGAATCTCTCAAAAGACGAGATCCTCGAACTGTACCTCAACAAGATCCCCCTCGGTTATCGCTCCTTCGGGGTCGGTGCTGCAGCGCAGGTTTACTTTGGTAAAGAGGTCAAGGATCTGGGACTGGACGAGATCGCCATCATTGCCGGTCTGCCGAAAGCCCCGTCCATGCTCAACCCCATCCGCTCCCCCGAGCGTGCCTTTGCGCGCCGCAACGTCGTGCTGGGCCGGATGCTGGAAACCGGCAAGATCACCCAGGCCCAGTTTGACGAAGCCTCCAGGATGCCGATCAAGGCCCGTTACCACGGCGCCGAAGTGACCCTGCACGCCCCCTATCTGGGTGAAATGGTTCGCCAGAAGATGGTCGAGCAGTTTGGTGAAGATGCCTACACCATGGGCCTGCATGTCTACACCACCGTCTCTGCCGAACGTCAGCGGGCGGCCAGACAGGCGCTGCTGGATGGCGTCTTTGCCTATGACATGCGCCACGGCTATCGCGGCCCGACGGCGCAGTTGTGGAAAGCGGGTGAAACCAGCTGGGATTACGAACAGATCGTCGCTCACCTTGGCAAACAGCCCACTTATGATCCGCTGATGGCGGCGGTCGTGACCAAGCTCGGTGACCGCAGCGCAACACTGGTGCTGAAAAATGGCAAGGAAGCGGAACTGGGCTGGAACGGTATCAAATGGGCTCGCTCATTTATTACCGACGACCGTCAGAGCTACGCCCCGAAATCGGCGCGTGATGTGCTGAAAGTGGGCGCCCAGATCTGGGTGCGGGAAGAGGGCGAAGAGCTGCTGCTGGCCCAGATCCCGGATGTGAACGCCGCGCTGGTTGCCATGAACCCGAAAAATGGCGCGCTGGAAGCGCTGGTCGGCGGTTTCAGCTTCGAACTGTCCAAATTCAACCGGGTCGATCAGGCACGTCGCCAGATAGGTTCCAACATCAAGCCTTTCCTCTATGCCACCGCGCTGGAGCATGGCTATACCCTGGCATCGCTCATCAACGATGCACCTATCAACCAGTGGGATCCGTCAAAAGGGCCCATGTGGCAGCCCAAGAACTCCCCGGCTGTCTATGATGGTCCAACCCCGCTGCGTCTGGGTCTGGCCAAGTCCAAGAACGTGATGTCGGTTCGACTGATGCGCGCCATCGGTCTGGATACCTATATCGACGGTCTGACCCGCTTTGGCTTCCCGCGCGACTTCATCTCTCCCCATGAGTCGCTGGCGCTCGGTGCTGCCGAATTCACCCCCCTCGAGGTGGTGCGTGGTTACTCGGTACTGGCCAACGGCGGTTTCCTGGTAACCCCTTACTTCATCGATAAAGTGACCGACAGCCTGGAGAACACCCTCTATCAGGCCAATCCTGCCATCGCTTGCACCAGCTGCGAACAGCAGGCCGCACCCGAGCAGAGCACACTGCCGGAGCCAACTGTTGATGGAGCAGCGCAAGATGGCACGCAGACCCCTCTCGCGCCGACCATAGCCCCGCATACTATCAGTGCCCAGAGCGCGTTCCTGATCACCGACACCCTGAGCACCGCAATCTGGGGTGGAAACGGCTGGCGCGGTACTGGCTGGCGTGCAGCCCGCGACCTGAAACGTCACGACATCTCCGGTAAAACCGGTACCACCAACGAATCGCGGGATGCCTGGTTCTCCGGCTACACCCCGGATATCGTCGCCACCTCCTGGATCGGTTTTGACAACCATCAGCGTGGCCTTGGCCGTGCCGAGTTTGGCGGTGGTGCCGCGCAGCCTATCTGGATCGACTTTATGAAAGTCGCCCTGAAAAAACTGCCCGAGAACAAGATGCCGGTTCCCGAAGGGATCATGACGGTGAAGATTGACAGCGAAACCGGTCTGCTGGCGACCGGTGGCGGCACCGACGAATACTTCAAGGAAGGTACCGAGCCGACCCGCTACGCAGCACCGAGCTCGGATGGCAACCAGGTCTACGGCGGTGACAACCCCGCAGTGGAAGGGCCTGTCTCTACCGACGATATCTTCTAAGCCGCTTTCGCGGCAGAAGCAAAACCGGCAGCCAGGGCTGCCGGTTTTTTTATTGGGCCAACTGCTTGGTCATCAGTGTGGCTATCGAGGCGGCCAGCTCGTTGAAACAGGGGCGACGCACCGAGTAGTGGCGATAGAGCAGCGAGATGGTGCGTCCCGGCACCGGGTCGACCACCTGGCGATAGCTCACCCCACCCTCATCATGATCGGCAGGTACGGCCAGCTTTGGCACCAGGGTCATGCCGCTACCGGCGGCTACCATGTTGCGCAGGGTCTCCAGACTGGTGCCCTTGAAGCGCTGATCCTCACCGATCCCGCCGGCAAAACAGAACCCCATCGCCTGATCCCGCAAGCAGTGACCATCGGCCAGCATCAGCAACTTCTTGCCCTTGAGATTGCCAAGCGGCACCTGCCTGGCCTGTGCTTCGGGGTGATGGCAAGGCACCGCCAGCCACATCGGCTCGTGGTAGAGCTGGATTGAACCAAACCCCTCCATCCCCGGCATCTCGGCCAGAATGACGCAATCCAGCTCCCCCTCTTCCAGCCGTTTGAGCAGACTTTGGGTCTGCTCCTCGTAGAGGTAGAACTCCAGCTGGGGAAAACGCTCACGCAGGGTCTGGATAATGCGGGGTAACAGATAGGGGCCCACGGTCGGAATAAAACCGATATGGATTTCCCCGGACATCGGCTCGGAGAAGTGCTGACCGATGCTCTTGAGCTCGCGTACCTCCTTGAGTACCCGACGCGCCTGATGGGCCATGGCATCGCCAGCAGGGGTAAACAGTACCTTGCGCGAGGTACGTTCGATCAGAATGACCCCGAGTTCATCCTCCAGCTTGCGCAGCTGACCGCTCAGGGTGGGTTGACTGACAAAGCAGCGTTCGGCGGCTTTGCGAAAATGTTTTTCCTCATCCAGCGCCACCAGATATTCGAGATCGCGAAGATTCATACAGCAAGAGTCCTGCCTGGAAAATGGGCCATCAGCATGCACAATATCGTCCGGCGGGACAAGTCATCCGCTCGCAGTGAGCCTCTCTGGCTACAGCGCAAAAATAGAAAGCCCGATCACCTCGCGGCAATCGGGCTGTTTGACTCGCCGATGGATTACACCCTGAAGCGGCGCACCATATCCTGCAGCTGGGTAGCCAGATGGTTCAGCTCGTTGCACGCCTGAGCCATCTGAGTGGCACCAGCAGCCACCTCTTCGGAAGCATGGCTGATATTGACCACGTTGCGGTTGAGCTCCTCGCTCACCGCCCCCTGCTCTTCGGTGGCAGTCGCAATCTGGATGTTCATGTGGGAGATACTGCTGACCGAGCCACTGATCTGGGAGATGGACTCGCCAGCTTCCCGCGCGGTAGACACCGTGGTGTTCATCAGCTCCTGACTCTGTTGCATGGTACTGCCCGCCTGTTCGGCACGCTGCTGCAACTCGGCAATGATGGTGTTGATCTGGGAGGTGGAGTCCTGAGTGCGCTTGGCCAGCGTACGCACCTCATCGGCCACCACCGCAAAACCCCGTCCCTGCTCACCGGCACGGGCCGCTTCGATGGCGGCGTTGAGCGCCAGCAGGTTGGTCTGCTCGGCAATGCCGCGGATCACCTCCAGCACCATACCGATATTGCGGCTGTCATCACCCAACTGGCGGATCACCGCTGCGGTGCTCTCGATGGCACCGGCAACCCGTTCAATCCGCTGAATGGAATCATTCACCGTCTTGGCACCAATCTCTGCCGTTTCGCTGGCCGAAGTGGCGGCACTGGCGGCATCACTGGTATTGCGAGAGACCTCCTGAACCGTAGCCTGCATCTCGTTCATCGCCGTCGCCAGCTGGTTCAGCTCATGTTGCTGGGCACTCATGTTGGTGGCTGATTGACGTGCCACCGAGCTCATCTCTTCAGTGGCAGAACTCAGTTGCACCACAGAGCCCGAGACTTCACTCACCAGGGTGCGCAGATTGGTCTGCATCTCGCCAAACCCTTTGGCGAGGGTCCCCAGCTCATCGTTATTGAACTGCTGCATATCGATGCGGGAGGTGAGATCGCCGGAGGAGACCCGGCGAGTCTGCTCCAGCAACACCATCACCGGGTTGCGGATCTGACCGGTCAACAACCAGGCAATCACTACTACAAAGCCCAGCGTCACCAGACTGACGATAATGCTCATGGTTCTGGAATTGCTATACATGGCTGTAATGTCTTTCACCATCTCATCGGCAATCTCATTATTGATTTCCCGCAGGCGATAAGACTTGGCCCCCACCTCTTCCAACGCAGCACGAGTCTCGTTCTTGCGCAAACTTTTGACGCGATCCAGATCGCCAGTAGCAAAGGCACTTAACAACTGGTCATGCACTGCAAAATACTTGGCCCCCGCCGCAACCACCTGCTCATAAACCTGCTTCTCTTCGGCAGTACTAAATTCCAATGCACCATATTTCTGGGCTGCCTGCTCAAACTCCTGCTTGGCCTTGTTGAAGGTTAGAGCTCGTTCACTCACCTCCTGATCATCCTTGTTAAGGCCACCAATTACCTGGGCCAGCTCTGAACGGCGCGCATCCAGCACAGCGACATGCATCTGACTCGCCAGACGAGTAGAAGGCAGCAAATTGCCGGTAATGGTCTCGGTATCACTATGGAGCTTTGCTAACTGACTGATGGAGAACCAGGCAAAGCCAAGAACCAGCAAGGCCAGAATGGCAAATCCGGCGCTCAGTTTCTGGCCAATAGACATGTTTTTGAACATATGAGGGCTTCCTTGAAATAAGTCTGCACTCCCGCAAATCCGCCGGGAATGGTCATATAGAGCATAGCCTGCACCCGGAAAACGGAAGGATTTCATACCGTTCCCCTGATGGTCAGGCTATCGGCGCCAGACTCGCTTCCTGAAGCTTCTCCAAATGAATCAACCCGCATTATCCAGCAGCGTCAGCAGATGCGCACGCAGACCATCCGGATCCCCCAGAAAATCGGCCACGCGAACAGTCGCTACCCGACCGTTGTGCATCAACCCGAGGGTTGGATACCCCTGACCGCCGAGCCGCTGCATCCAGCCCTGGCTGGCTGCCAGATGTGGCAACAAAGGGGCCTGCAGATAGGCTTGCTGGAATGCCTCGGCAGCAATTCCCTGCTCTGCCGCCAGCGTGGCGAGAAACGCCGGCTCACCAATCCAGATCCCGTCCCGATAGTGGGACTGCTGGATCCGGTGCAGCATCGCAAGACCATCGCCACCCAGTGCCGTGACGGCCAAAACCGCACGGATCGGCTGCTCGGAGTCCAGTAGGCTCCCTTCCCGCAGCAGCAGTTCATTGAAGTAACGCTCGCCAAAATGCTGGCCGGTCAGCGCTTCGATCCGCTGATCATGGGGGCGCACATAATCACGCAATGCCTCGCCCATCGGCTGACGGCGGCTGCCCAGCCAGAGGCCGCCTGCATGCAGCTCGATCTTGAGCCCGTCAAGGGTGGCTGCCGCCTGCAACAGGGGGGCGGCACCGTAGCACCAGCCACAGAGCGGGTCATAGACATAATGGAGGGTGGTTTGTTGTTCGCTCATCGTCATTCTCGCTTCAATCTTGGATAAAAAACCGGGCGCTGGGGCCCGGTAAAAAAACACAGGGAGAGCAGGCTCAGTGGCTTACCACTTCATTTCGCCGGTATTGACCTTGGCGCCGATGGCCAGACCATCGTCAACCGGCAGTGCCGGATAGGCTTTCTTCAGAGCCTCGATCAGCTCGCCAGAGTTTTTCGCCTTGGCCAGCGCCTGCTCGAAACGCTGTACATAGTCACGGGTAAAGGTCACAGCGGCAGTGCCTTTGGGAGCAGTCCCCAGGAAGTGACCCGGCACCACGCGCTCGGGTTTCAGGGCCAGCAGGTTGTCCAGCGCCTTGACCCAGTTGCTGCGGGCCGCTTTGGTCTGGCTATCCGCCATCCAGACATGCACCCCGTGATAAACCGGCACACCACCAAAAGCCGTCTTGATGGAAGGGGCCCAGAGGTAGGCATTCGGGGTGTTCATCTCTTTGATTTCAATCTTCTCGCCATCCAGCGTCAGGTGGCTGGCAGTCATCACTTGCGGCACGGTCAGGCTCTTCGGTGCGCCCTTGCCCAGGATCGGACTCCAGTAGCTCAGCTTGGCATCCTTGGTCTGGTTGATATGGTCAACCACATGCTGGTCGGCCAGCACTTTGACATCCGGGAACGCAGCCATGACCGGCTCCAGACCGAAGTAGAAGTCGGGATCACCGGCACTGATATAGACAGTGGTCAGCTTCTTGCCGCTCTTCTTGATCATGTCCACCAGCGCCTGACCATTTTGCACGTCGAACTGGGCATCGATCAGGATGGCCTCCTTGTCACCGGTCACCAGTGAGGAGGAGACCGGGAAGATCGCCTTCTCGCCAGGGTTGTAGACGGTCACGCTCAGGGGGGCGGCCAGGGCAGCGCCACTCAGCAGGGTGGTCGCCAGAGTCAGGTTACGGATCAGGGTGTTGTTCATCATCTATTCCTCATTAAGTATTCGGGGGTTCATTTGATGGACAGAGTGTATTGGATCGACTAAGTTGCAAATACAGCGTAAAAAGCGCATCACTGTTGCATATATCGAACATATTGAGAGTCATAGATGGATCGACTGACCGCATTGCGGGTCTTCGTCAGCGTTGTCGAGCAGGGGAGTCTGAGCGGCGCCGGGGAGAAACTGGATATGTCGCGCGCCATGGTGTCGCGCTATCTGGCCGAACTGGAGAGCTGGATGGGCGCCCGCCTGCTGCACCGCACCACCCGCCGTCTGAGCCTGACCGGGCCGGGAGAAGAGGCACTGAACCGGGCCCGTACCATGCTGGCGCTCGGCGAGGAGATGGAACAGATTGCCGTGAAGAGCGATGACGCCCCCAAGGGGCAACTGCGGATCACCAGCAGCTACTCCCTGTCTGAAGCGCTGCTGGTCGGGGCGGCCAACGACTATCTGGCGCAATACCCGGGAACGGCCATCGACATCCTGTTGCTCGACAGAACCGTCAATCTGGTGGAGGAGCGGATCGATCTGGCGGTGCGCATCACCAACGACCTCGACCCCAATCTGGTGGCTCGTCGTCTCGGCACCTGCCACTCGGTGGTCTGTGCCAGCCCGGCCTATCTGGCCCGTCATCCGATGCCGCACAAGGTGCAGGATCTGGCGCTGCACAACTGCCTCACCTACACCTACTTCGGCAAAAGCCTGTGGGAGTTCAATGGCCCGGATGGCCCCGAGTCGGTGCCGGTCAGCGGTAACCTGAGCGCCAATATCTCCAACCTGCTGCTGGAGGCGACGCTCGGCGGCACCGGGATCAGCCTGCAGCCGCTCTACTCGGCCCAGCCCTATCTGGAGCGGGGAGAGCTGGTGCCCCTGCTGACCGACTGGCAACCGAAGCGACTCGGGATCTACGGGGTCTATGCCACCCGCAAACAGATGTCACCGCTGCTGCGCAGCTTCCTCGACTTTCTGCTGGCCCGCATGGCGGCCGATCCCGTCTGGCAGGAGGTGAGTCCTCCTCACAGCCGAAAATGAAGAAGGGGCCGCTGCGGGCCCCTTCTTTATCTTCATCCGTTGATCAGGCTTCAAAACCGAATGGTTCTGAGTGCGGCGCTTCCTGCTGCGCACTCTCGTCGAGGAAAATATCCCGATAAGCCACATAGATGGAGTAGTTGAGCGCCGGGATCACCACCAGCAGACCCACCAGCAGCAGCGCCGCGCCAAACAGCAGCAACATGGCTGAGAGCAGCCCCCACCAGAAGAAGGGCCACATATTGCGCCAGCAGCCAGCGAAGCTCAGCCGTACCGCCTGGATGATGCCGATATCGTGGAAATAGATGAGCGCCGGTGCAAAGGTGACCCCCATCAGCACGGGAACGATGAGCAGCATCCCCACCAGCAATACCAGCAGCAGTTGCTGCAACTGGCTGGCAGAGACCACCATGCTCTCGGGATCCTGAGTCAGTAGCGGGAGCAGTCCCCACATGGAGAGCAGACCGAGACAGACGAGGCCGATCAGGCTGAACAGCAGCAACACCAGCAGACCACCGAGCATCAGCGGGGTCAACTTGTGGCGAAAACCGGCAAAAAGATCGGTGAACTGCAGCGGCTCGCCCCGATAACCCCGAGCGGCGACCGCCACCCAACCCGCCCCCCACACCATGTAGAGCAGTTGGGAGATAAGGCCACCCGCCGGCAGTTGCTCCAACAGCATGCCCACCATAAACCAGACCAGCACCATGGCCACGCTGATCCCCATCCCCTTGTTGAAGATATCGAACCCGCTGCGAACCCAGACCCAGCCACGACCTGTCGTGTGCCGGGCAGGTGTGGTGCGCAAAGGGGGTAATCCGTTCATATCGTCTCCTCGGAGTGTCGGTGGCATCAGTGCCGGAAGCCGATTCTAGAGCCAGGGCGGGGGCGACTCAATGGCGATGCGGCCCCATCACGACATAAAACCTGACGCAGCGATGCACAAAAGGGGCGTCAGCCACGTCCCACCTCTGGCTGCCCCGACCATAACGAGGCACAATCTGCCCCCTCCCCCGAGCGCCACAGTGCCGGGTAATGGAGTGTCATCCTGCCATCCCGGGCGTTTTAACATCGCGTGGTATCGTCATGAGAGTCGTTTGTTGTCTGTTGTTGTTACTGGCCAGCCAGTCAGCCCTGGCCGAAGGGTTTATCAGTCGCCTGCTCAACCATCCGGTGCCGGGTGGCGTTGCGGTGATCCCTCTTGGCGCGTCTGTCACTGCACCCACGGCCCGCTATCACGACAAGCCTGTGCTGGTGGTGCGTGAAGACAATCAGTGGATAGCTATCGTCGGCATCTCTCTCAAAAACCCGCTTGGGGCCCAGCAACTGACTACCGGAGATGGCCGCACTCTCGGCTTCACCGTCACCCCCAAGCACTACCGCGAGCAACACATCAAGCTCAAGAACAGCCGTCAGGTCAATCCGCTCGCCGAGGATATGACCCGCATCAACCGCGAGCTGGCGGAGCAGACCCGCGCCTACCAGACCTTCAGCCCCAACCAGCCGAGCAACCTGATGTTCGACAAGCCGGTCAACGGCCCCCTCTCCAGCCCGTTTGGCCTGCGTCGCTTCTTCAATGGCGAGGAGCGCAACCCCCACTCCGGCCTCGACTTCGCCGTCGGCGCCGGCACCCCGATCAAGTCCCCCGCCGCTGGCAAGGTGATCCTGATTGGCGACTACTTCTTCAACGGCAATACCGTCTTTGTCGACCACGGTCAGGGGCTCATCAGCATGTTCTGCCACATGTCGAAGATCGATGTGAAGCTGGGTCAAAGCCTGCCGCGCGGCGGCATCGTCGGGCGAGTCGGTTCGACCGGTCGCGCCACCGGCCCCCATATGC
Organism: Aeromonas sp. QDB23; assembly: GCF_027707745.1. Taxonomy (NCBI): domain Bacteria; kingdom Pseudomonadati; phylum Pseudomonadota; class Gammaproteobacteria; order Aeromonadales; family Aeromonadaceae; genus Aeromonas; species Aeromonas sp. QDB23. Next base: position 5,821 of record NZ_JAPCJA010000029.1, on the reverse strand, counting down.
ACTGGAACGTCAGCCTCAACGATACCCGGGTCGATCCCGCCATCTTTATCGGGGCCTTCAAGCCCTGAGTCGGCACCGACCGTTAACAAAAAGTCCGTTAACAAGACAGGCAGCCCATGGCTGCCTGTCTGCTATCTGCACGTCGAACCTGATTGTCTATCATGCCTGTGCATGGGCGCCAGACTCCCGACGCATCGCCCGCCACATCACCAGCACCAGCAAGGAACTGCAGGTTGGCAATGCCAGCCAGACCCCGGGCACGCCCCACAAGGTCGAGAATCCCCACAAGAAACCGCCGATCAGCACCAGTTTGCCGCCGGTGAGCAGGGAGGCGATGCGAGCCCGGTTGATGGCCTGAAAATAGGTAGCCCCCACCAGCAGCAAGCCCTCCATCGGCAGCCCCCAGAAGTAGAGCCAGATCCCGAGGCTTGCCACCGGCAGCAGGGTGGCATTGTCACCGGCAAACAGATAAACCGCCGCCTCCGGCCACAGATAGAGCGGGATCATGGCGCACAGGGCGATCCCCAGCGTCACCCCGAGCGCCAGGTTGCGCACCCGCAGCACCCGCTGCCAGTGACCGGCACCCGCGTTGAAGCTGGCGATGGGCTGGATACCCATGGCGATCCCCTCGAACACCAGATAGAAGAAGGCCTCGGTGTAGCTGATCACCCCGTAGGCGGCCACATGCAGCGACGTGCCCACCGCCAGCAGCGCCTTGTTGTGCAGCGCCAGTACCACCGAGAGGTAGAGGTACATCAAAAAACTCGATACCCCGAGGCGCACTGTCTCGCCCATCAACCGCAGATCGGGGCGCAGGGTGTCCCAGCTTATCCGCAGTTGGCTACGCGGCGTGAAGAAGTGCCACAGGCAGGCGATGCCCGTCACGGCCTGGGAGAGCATGGTGGCCGTCGCCACCCCGGCCAGCCCGAACGGGAACACCACCATCAGCAGATAGTCGAGCAGCACATTGAGCAGCCCCCCGACCACCATGATGATGGTGACAAAGCCGGGGCGACCATCGTTGCGCAGCAGCGAGCTGAACGCCATCGACAGCACCGCAAAGACGCCGAGCCAGGCGTAGGCCTGCAGGTAGGCGAGCCCGGCGGTGAAGATCTCCCCCTCAGCCCCCATCCAGGCCAGCATCGGCTCGCCATAGCGGATCCCGATAACGCTGAGCAACAGCGATGTCAGCAACACCATCACCAGCGCATTGCCGACGATATGGCGAGCTTTGGCTGGGTTGCCCTGGCCCAGATAGAAGGAGACCAGCGATGAGGCCCCCATGCCGATCAGCGCCCCCACCGCATAGAGCACGGCGCAGATGGGGTAGGCCAGCATCAGACCGGCCATGCCATCCTGACCCAGCACATGGCCAACGAAGATGCCATCGATGGTGACATAGATGCCGGTGATCAGCATGGCGGCCACGGTCGGGGTTACGTAACGCCAGAAAAGGCGAGATAGCGGGGCTGTGCCCAGATCAACAGCTGACATATTCAACCCGGTGGAGAGAGAGCGGCCGGGATCATAGCGAAACGGCAGCATGACTTCCTGTTATTTGTGTTATGAATCATTAATATGGACTGCTTTACCGGCCTCCCTACCCTGTTTTAGGCTAGGGCCACCTCTTCTGAACGGAAACGAGCCTCATGTTGCAACGCCTGCTCACCCTCTTGCTGCTCTCCCTTATCTTGTTGCCACCAGCCGCGCGCGCCGACGATGCCATTGACCAAATCGAAGCATTGCTACAGAGCGTGCCCAAGAGCGACACCCCGGAAAACCAGAAACTGCGGGAGAGCTACCAGCAGGCGCTGCAATTTGCCAGAGAGGCCGAGCGCTACCGGGAGCAGAGCAAGGCCTATCAGCAGATCCTCATCGATTACCCCAAGGAGTCGGCGCGCCTCAAGGAGAGCCTGCACAACTATCAGCCCGCCGATCGCCCGCCGCTGACGAGCCTCAAGGAGGAGGCGCTGCGTCAGGCCATTGGCCTGAGCAGCAACCGCCAGCTCAACCTGCGCAAGGAGCGGCAGGGGGTGATGGACAGCCTCAACCAGCTGGAAAGCACCGGGCAAGAGTATCACCTGCGGGTGGATGATCTGCGCAAACAGCTGCAACTGACCCGCAGCCAGCTGGAGCGGCTGAGCTTCAGCAGCGAATCGGATCGCCAGCAGGAGGCCCAGTTGCTGCTGACCAGAATGAAGGAGCAGAGTCTGTCCGACCGGATCCAGATGCTGGAGCTGGAGCAGCTCTCGGCCCAGCAGCGCAACGATCTCGGCAAACTGAAACTGCAGGAGCTCAATCTGGCCATCGCCGACGAGGATGAGTGGCAAGCCAGCCTGCTGACCCAGCAGAACCAGCTGCGACGGGAGAAGACCGAGCAGGCGCTGGAGGAGAGCGAGCGGCTGCGCAAACAGCTCACCACTGACATGCCGCTGCTGCTGGAACAGCAACAGCAGAATCAGGCGCTCTCGATCCAGCTCGGCACGCTGGAGGATCAGATTGAGCGGGTGCAGGACGAGCAGCGCAGTGTCGACAAGAATCTGTTTGAACTGAATGAGCTGGTCAACTCGGTGCGCGAACAGCTGGAGTGGTTGCAGATCAGTAATGCCTATGGCGAGAACCTGCGCAGCAAACTCTCCGATCTGCCCCCCCTGTTCCCCCTCGACAAGCTGGAGTCCGCCATCGTCAACGCCCGCATGGCCAAGTACCAGTACGAGAGCGAGCAGGATGGGCTCAAGGATACCCGTCTGTTGCGCGACAAGCTGCTGGCAGAAGAGGAGGTGACGCTGGATCGCCCGCAATTGTCGGTGCTCGACAACCTGCTCAAGGCCCGGCGCCAGCTGCTGACCCGGCTCAACGACGCCTCCGACACCCTGATCCAGGAGCAGACCCGGCTCAAGCTGCTCTACAGCCGCCAGAACAGCAAGATCGACGAGATCCGCGAGATCAGTGCCAGCCACCTGTTCTGGATGCCGGATGTGCGCCCCTTTACCCCACAGGTGATGCTCGGCATTCCTGCCGCGCTGACGCTGGCCTTCAACCCGGACAACTGGCTGCAACTGCCCTATGCCATCGCCGAGAACAACCCGCTGAGCCTCACTCTGGCCGGCATTGGTCTGCTGGTGCTGGCCTGGAGCTGGTTCAAACTGGTCCGTCACCTGAACCAGTATTGCGACCATAGTGCGCCGCGGATCGGCAAGGTGACCCAGGACAAATTCAGCCTCACCAGCCGCTTGCTGCTGCGCTCCCTGCTCGCCTCGCTCCCCTTGCCCGCCATGGTGCTGATGGTGCGCGGCCTGCTCGAAGGGGCCTGGCAATACCCGTTTGCGGTGGCGGTGGCGCGTGGCCTTGGCGAGATCTGGTTTCTGCTGCTGGCGCTGGTGATGGCCCGCCATCTGACACTAGAGCGGGGGATCCTGACTCACCACTTCCGCTGGCCGAGAGAGCGGGTGCAGCAGGTTTGGAACCAGTTCCGCACCCTGCTGCTGGTGCTGATCCCGAGCTTCTTCTTACAGGGGATGGCCAACAGCTATCAGGAGCACGCCTTCTACGACTCCCTCGGCCGGATGGCCTTCATGATCGGCGCCCTCTGGCTGCTGCTCTTTTTTGCCCGCCTCAACCGGGAGCGGCTGCCGCTCACCTGGGGCCAGAGCGACATGACCAAGCCCCACCTGCTGCACCACTTCATCTGGAACAGCCTGATGCTGGCACCACTGCTGGCGGTGATCGGTGCCCTGTTTGGCTACTTCTATACCTCGCGCATCCTGCTGCGCCAGCTGGAGCTGAGCCTGCTGATGGGGCTGGGCTGCCTGCTGGTCTACTATCTGGCCAGACGCTGGATGCTGATCCAGCGCCGCCGTCTCGCCTTCGAGCGCGCCAAGAGCAAACGGGCCGAAATCCTGGCCCAGCGTGGTCGTGACGACAATCAGGAGGAGCTGAGTTCGGAGATCCCCGATGTAGTGGAAGAGACCGAGCTGGATCTCGATACCATCAGCGCCCAGTCGCTGGGGCTGGTGCGCACCCTGTTGATGCTGGGCTTCACCATGCTGGTGGTGGTGCAATGGTCTGATCTCAACTCAGCGTTCAGCTTCCTCAGCAATATCGAGGTGTGGCAGGTGAGCAACAAGATTGGCGGTATCGAGCAGCTCTCGGCCATCACCTTGCAGGATCTGATGCTGACCGCCTTCGTCTTTATCCTGACCGTGGTGACTGCCCGCAACCTGCCGGGGCTGATGGAGCTGACCCTGCTGCAACATCTGAGCCTCTCCCCCGGAACCGGCTTTGCCCTCACCACCACCAGCAAGTATCTGGTGATCCTGATCGGCGCCCTCACCGGTTTCTCCATGCTTGGCATCGACTGGTCGAAGACCCAGTGGCTGGTCGCCGCCCTCTCGGTGGGGCTGGGTTTCGGTCTGCAGGAGATCTTCGCCAACTTTGTCTCCGGCCTCATCATCCTGTTTGAAAAGCCGATCCGGCTCGGTGATACCGTCACCATCCGCGATCTCACCGGCACCGTCACCAAGATAAAAACCCGGGCGACGACTATCGTGGATTGGGATCGCAAGGAGATCATCGTGCCCAACAAGGCCTTCATCACCGAGCAGTTCATCAACTGGTCGCTCTCCGACGCCATCACCCGGGTCAAACTGCGGATCCGCATCGGCCTGACCCGGGATCCGAAACTGGTACAGCGTATTCTGGAAGAGTCCATCCAGGCATCGACCCTGGTGCTGGAGACGCCGACGCCCGAGGTGTTCCTGATCGAATTTACCGACTCTGCGCTGATCTACGAGATCCGCCTCTACGTCAACAACATGGATCACCGGATGCCCATCACCCACGAGGTTCACTCGCTGGTGCTGGAGAAGATGCAGCAGCAGGGACTTACCCTGCCCCATCAACAGATCGACATTCACCTGAGCCGCGGCTGACCCGCGAGGTATAAGGAGCAGAACATGCAGATTATTGCCCACCGTGGCGCCAGCGGTCTGGCACCGGAGAACACCCTCAAGGCGATGGCCAAAGCGCTGGAGCTGGGAGCGCCAGCCATCGAGATCGACGTACAGGCGGCCGATGGCGAGTTGTGGGTCTTTCACGACCGGCGGCTGGAGCGCTGCACCAACGGTAAGGGAGTATTAACCGAGCAGTCGCGCTCCTATCTGGAGCAGCTCGATGCCGGTGAGGGAGAGCTGATCCCGACCCTGTGGCAGGTGATGGAGATCATCGCCGGACGCTGCGAGCTGCATATCGAGCTCAAGGGCGCTCATACCGCCGACGCGGTGGCAACCCTGACCCGACGGGCAGAGGCCGAGCTTTGCTTTACTCCTGGCCAGTGGGTGGTCTCCTCCTTCCATCACCCTGAGCTGGCCCGACTTGCCGCCTTGCGGCCCGATATCCGGCTCGGCGCCTTGACCGCCAATCTGCCGCTCAACCTGGCGCAGTTTGCCGACGAGCTGGGAGCCTGGTCACTCAACTGCGACGTGGATTTCGTTGACCCGACACTGGTTGAAGATGCCCATCGACGCGGGTTAAGGGTGCTGGTTTATACCGTTGATTACCCTGAGGATTATGAAACGCTCGCCAGGATGGGGGTCGATGGAATCTTTACCAATCGGCCGGATCGTTTTCTGGCGCCATAAGGGCGCGATACACATATGGATAACCACTGATTTAGGCACTAACTTTAAATAGCTGACCGGGATACAAAGAGTTCAATTTCGGCCGATAAGAACAGGCTCATAACACTTAACCATCCCCTCATATGAGCGAGGCGTGGCGCGGCTTCTGAGGTATGATCGCCATCCTTGACCAGCTAATACCC